>DHWA01000001.1:63755-68386 GCA_002412935.1 Patescibacteria group bacterium UBA5194
CCAACAAATTTCTACTTTTGTAGATGTTATTTCTTTTGTCATAATCCTTTAAGACTAAAACCCCCAACAAATTTCTACTTTTGTAGATTATGTGAGAATTATTTGTATTGAAATCGACTAAAACCCCCAACAAATTTCTACTTTTGTAGATAATGATTGGGTCAATCAATATATGAGGTGACTAAAACCCCCAACAAATTTCTACTTTTGTAGATTCAATTGTTTTTTCTATAAATCTAATGACTAAAACCCCCAACAAATTTCTACTTTTGTAGATTAATGAAGAATTTTTCTACTTTTATAAAATTACTAAAATATTTTTAGAACAATTAATTATTTCTTTATAAAAAAACTAAATATATTTATATATTTTCCGATATAATCTTAGGAAAAATAAAAAAAACCTCAAAAATCGCAAAATTTTAAGTTTGTATATTTTATTGGCTTATATTAGAGGTTTTACTTTTTAATAATAGGTGAGAGTACAATAATATATAAAATATATTAAAAAAAATTATATAATTCAAATAAATGTAATCTAAATAATTGATAAGTAATTGAAAAATACTTATAATAACAAAATAAATACAAAATTCTGCAAAAAAAAGTTTTTAACATTTTGTTAACATAGCCAAAATTTAATATTTTTAACATTTGCAAAAAATTTTACAAAATACTATAAAAGAGAAGTGACGAATAGAAATACATATTAGTACACATAATATAACTTATGTGTACTAATTAATGCTATATAAACAAAAAAGACTATAAATTACATATAGTCTTTTTTGTTCTAATTATTTAAGCATATTAGTTTTTAAAGTTCTTATTAAAATTTTCTTCTGAAATTATTTTTTTACTATATAAATATTCTAGATATTTATTCATAGTAATCATACCATCTTGAGCTGAAGTTTCAATAACACTATTTATTTGATGAATAGTACCTTTTCTTATCATATTTGAAATTGAAGTAGTATTTACAAGTATCTCTACAGACGCAACTCTACCAGATTTTTCATCTGATCTCTTAATTAAATCTTGCCATACTATTCAAATCAATGATTCACTTAATTGTTGAGTAATTTGATCTCTTTCATCAGCTGGAAACATATCTATTATTCTAGAAATTGTTCTAGCAGTTCAAGAAGTATGTAAAGTCGCTAACACTAAATTTCATGTTTCAGCAGCACGAAGGGCTAATCTAAATGTTTCTATATCTCTCATTTCTCATACCATTATTACATCAGAAGCTTGTCTAAGAGCATATTTTAACCCATTTTCAAAACTTAATGTATTTAGTCACACTTCCCTTTGCTCAATTAGTGATTTTTCACTAGTATATATAAATTCTATAGGGTCTTCAATAGTAATTATATGTTTTTTCTTTGTCTTGTTTATATAATTTAATAAACTAGCCAAAGTAGTAGATTTCCCTGCTCAAACTGATCATGTAATTAAAATTAATCCACTTTTTTTATTTGTGAAATTTAAAACACTAGAAGGTAAAGATAATTCTTCAAAATTTGGTAATGTAGATTTTATAGGTCTAAAAACCATTGAATAGCCCATTCTTTGAAAAAAAGCATTTATTCTAAATCTACTATATCATTTCAAATCAATAGAAAAATCAAGTTCTAAATTTGTCATAAATTTTTCTTTTTGATATTGAGACATAATTGTTATTATTTCTTTTTCAAATACTTCTTTATCAAGTATAGGATAATTATCAAAATAAGATATTTCTCAATCTATTTTAAAGCTTGGATAACTTCAAGAAGCAAGTATTATATCTGAAGCATTTTTTTCTAAAGCATCTTTTAATATTTCTGTTATAAGCATATAATGAATAATTTTATAAATATTTATAAAATTATAACATACAAAATAAAATAACACAAACTTTTGACTTCACATTATTTTTAATTAGAATAAAATAGAATACTTTTTAAAAAGCACATATGAGGCTAGCACTACTAGATACCTTAACTACAACAAATCTTCTACATAAGTAGTTTTTGTTTTTGTGCTATTTTAGTATAAATATAATCTTCTACTTTTAATTTGTAGGAGATTTTTTTATTTTTTAATCTTATATAATTATGAAACAAACTATATTATGTCTTGATATGGAATGAGTATTGACTCCAGAAATATGGGAAGAAGTATCAAAAAATACTGGTATACAAGAACTTATGCTTACTACAAAAGATATAGCTGATTATGATGAACTTATGAATTATAGAAAACTACACTTAGAAAAAAATTGACTAACCTTAAGTAAAATACAGGAAATTATTTGAACTATAGATTTACTACCATGATGCCTTGAATTTATACAATGGGCTCAAGAAAGAATGCAAGTTATAATTCTATCAGATACATTTATAGAGTTTGCAAAACCACTTCTTAAAAAAATGTGAAATCCAACAATATTTTGTCATAACTTAATTATAGAAAACAACAAAATAGTTGATTATAAATTAAGAATAAAAGACCAAAAAACACACGCAGTTAAAAAATTTAAAGAATTAAATTTTAAAACTATTGCAGCCTGAGATTCATTTAATGATACAGGTATGTTAAATGAAGCAGATTTCTGATTCTTCTTTAAACCAGGTAAAAAAGCAACAGATGCCTTCCCTACAATAGAAATAGCAAATGATTATGAAGAATTAAAAAAACTTATTGAGAGAAGTTTATAATAATTAATAATTATCTGTCATTGCGAATTTTTATGAAGCAATCCAGAAAACTTCAAACAATATAACTAAATGGATTGCTTCGTACCTCGCAATGACAAAATCTCTTATACTTTTTAACTATAAAACCTATGAATATCGAAATTAAAAGACATTCTTTGTCACACGTACTAGCCCAAGCTATTGAGCAAATTTACGGAAAAGAAAATGTAAAACTTGGTTTTTGACCTGCTATAGAAAATTGATTTTATCATGATTTTGATTTATGAGAAATAAAAATCTCTGATAGTGACTTAAAAGAAATTGAGAAAAAAATGAAAAATATAATCTCTCAAAATCAAAAATTTGAAAAATATGAATTATCTATTGATGAAGCAATTAATAAATTTAATAAAAAAGATGAATATAGAACTGAAAATATAGAAAAAATAAAAGTACAATGAGAAAAAATAGTTTCTTTTTATAAAAACATAAATCAAGCATGACTTGAAACTTTTGATAATCTATGTTCTGGTCCTCATATAGAGAATACAAATAAACTTGATAAAAATGCATTTTGTCTTGAAAAAGTTGCAGGTGCTTATTGGCTTTGAAATGAAAAAAATCCTATGCTAACTCGTATCTATGGTTTTGCTTTTGATACAAAAGAAGAGCTTGATAATCACTTAAAAATGCTTGAAGAAGCTAGAAAAAGAGATCACAGAATACTTTGAAGTAAATTAAAAATATTTACTATTTCTCAACTTGTTTGAGCATGACTACCATTATTACAACCAAATTGAATGGTTATAAGAAAAGAGATTGAAGATTATTTATGGGATTTACATAAAAATAAATGATATGATAGAGTTTGGACTCCACATCTTGCAAAAGAAGATTTATACAAAACTTCATGACATGCAGAAAAATTTTGAGATGAGCTTTTTAGAGTAACTTGATGAGAAGAAAAATTCTTTTTAAAACCCATGAATTGTCCTCATCATATGCAAATATTTGATGATAACCAATTTAGTTATAGAGATATGCCTATTAGATATTTTGAACCAGCAACAGTTTATAGAGATGAAAAAACATGACAACTTAGTTGATTAACAAGAGTTAGAGCAATTACTCAAGATGATTGACATCTATTTTGTAGAGTAAATCAAATTTCAGATGAAGTATGAACTATAGTTTCTATAATAAAAGAATTTTATAAAACTATGTGAATGCTTGATTGATATTGGGTTAGACTATCTATTAGATGACCAGAATGAAAATACTTATGATCAGATGAAGTATGGAATCAAGCAGAATGAGCTCTAAAAGTGGCTGCAGAAAAATATGAACTTCCATACATGATTTGAGTTTGAGAAGCAGCTTTTTATTGACCAAAACTTGATTTTATGTTTAAAGATGCAATTTGAAGAGAATGGCAATTAGCAACAATTCAATGTGATTTCAATCTTCCTGAGAGATTTAACTTGAGTTTTACAAATGAAAACAATGAAGAAGAAAGACCTGTTGTAATTCATAGAGCTATTTCTGGTAGTTTAGAAAGATTTATGTGAGTTATGATAGAACATTTCGCTTGAGTATTCCCTCTTTGGTTAGCTCCAAAACAAGTTATAGTTATTCCAGTTTGAGAAAATTTTTTAGATTATGCAAGTAAAATTAATAAAAATTTAAAGGAAAATTGAATAAGAGTTAGTTTAGATTCAAGTGCAGACTCACTTAATAAAAAAGTAAGAAATGCAGAAAAAATGCATATAAATTATATACTTGTTGTTTGAGAACAAGAAGAAAAAGATAATTCAGTTTCAGTAAGAAACTATAAAACAAAAGAACAAAATGTAGAAAAAGTTGAAAATTTTATAAATAAAGTTAAAATTGAAATTGAAGAAAAAAATTTATAAAATTATATATAATTCACCTTTTATGAAAAAGATA
>DHWA01000030.1 GCA_002412935.1 Patescibacteria group bacterium UBA5194
TTCAAACATCATATATGTTTTTTCACAACCAAGGAATCAAAGCTACAAAAATTCAAGCTAAAAATATAGATAAAATTAATAAAGTTTTTATTATATATTCTTTATTATGTCTTATATAAGCAAAAGTAAGTAAACTTATTCAAATAATTAGAGAAATTAAAGAAAAATTATTTATAAAAGTTATGTCATTTTTAGGATAAACTACATTCATCAAATCCCATAATTTAAATTTTGTAAATATAGCAAAATAAACAGCAGAATATCATAAGAAAGCATCAATTCATATTCTACTAAACAATATAATTCATATAATTGATGATATAAGCATCAAAGTAGTTAATTTTATAGCAAAGGCAAATCATACGATAATTCAAGCTATAAACATATAATAATAATCTTCTTTTTTGAAAAACTCTTTTCTAAAAATTTTATTGATGACATTACCAATTTTTCAAATTATTTGGTGATTATTTTCTTCTAAAGATCATTTTTCATCTCATACAAATTCTTCTTTTTTGATAAATATATAATAAATCATATAAGTAGCTATCAAACTAATTGAGAAAAGTCATATATCTAGTTTCATATCTTTACCAAGCTGAAATACAACCATAGGCATAGAAATAAATATTGTAGCAAGTAGTAGTGGAATATTTATAAATTCATTTTTTTCTTTAAAAAAACTTTTTCAAAATAGATAAATTACAGTTGAAGCAAGTATTCCTGAAAATGTGTTTAAATAAAAAGCTTGAGTAGTAGATCAAAACATAAATCAAATTCAGGTGTATAATTCCCATGCTTTAATTCATCATACAGCAACTAGTTCTCATGCAGCAGCAAATAGGTTTGGGATATTCATATAAGCTCATAAATCATCCCACCCGATAGGAAATGGTCTAAATACAAGTACTAGGTTTGTACTAATCAATGCTGTAATTATAATAAAAAGAAATTCACTCGTATATAATTGTATATCTTTTTCTACAACTATCTCTTTTGTAAAAAAATCTGCATATAAAACTCAAATTGATTTATATCAAATTACTATAAAAGGTATTAAGATAATGAAAAATGCATAAACATTGTAAAATCATATAGCTGCTAAAAGTTGTATTAATGCAACAAAAGCAAAAAATCAAAATCATAAAGAAGACAGAAATCTAAAAGTAGATTCTTCTTTTTCAAATCATTTTATATATGACAAGATTTTGTTTCAAAAACCATAAGACGCAGTAAAAATAGTTATAGGAAGAACTAAAAATCACATGATTTTAAAAAATAATCCTACTCATTGTGATCCAGAAAAACCATCTTTTGTAGCAAAGTACACTATACAAATTATAAGTAGATTTAATAATGCATATAATAGCATAGAAGTATATGATATCTTTACTTTATCTTCGGTAGCATCATTAAATACAAGATAACTCAGTAGTTTATATATAGAATATGTAACAAGTACTGTAATTGCATAATATATAATTCAATATCATGCTATATTTTCCACATGAAAAGGAAAGTCTTTATAATAAGAAAAAACAGTAAATCAAGCAAAAACTATTAAAGTCACTAGTTTTATTATGTAAGATAGCATAAAAAAATAATTAATAATTAATATGAAATAATTAATAATTATGGAATTACTAAAACCATAACTATAAATTGCAGTTTATTATATAAAAAAACTTGCAAAATCAAAATAATTTCAAATAATAATATAAAGAGACAAGTTTCAAGTTGCAAGTGACAAGAAATAAGTTAGAAATAATAATTGAAAATTTATGTCATTCTGAACTTGATTCAGAATCTTTAAAATAGATTATTAGCATTGGCTACTATAAATTACTTCTAAAACCAACAAAATAATGAATAAATTAATATCACATATACAAGCCATTTTACAAGAAATTTTAAATGAATTATTTGAAACAAAAATTGATATAAATGATTTATCTTTAGAAACTCCACCAAAAAAAGAGTTAGGGGATTATGCTTTTCCTTGTTTTTGACTTTCAAAAATATTAAAAAAATGACCTGGGCAAATCTGACAAGAAATCATAGATTTTGTAAAAAATAATGAAAAATATAATATTTTCTCAAATCTAGAAGTTGCCTGACCTTATCTAAATTTGAGACTTGATAAAGCATTTTTATCAAAGTATTTTATAGAAAATCATACAGATTTATTGAATTATTCTGATGAAAATAATAAAAATAAAACAATAGTTATTGACTACATCTGAGCTAATGTCTGAAAACCTCTCCACATAGGGCATATGTGTACACCAAATCAAGGACAAGTGCTAATAAATCTATTTGAAAAAATGGGGTACAATGTGATTAGTGATAGTCATATATGAGATTGGGGAATAATTTTTTGAAAACTAATTTTAGCATACAAAATGTGGTGAGATGAAAATAAACTAAAAGAAAATGCAGTTGAACATTTGTTTGAGTTGTATGTGAATATTAGTAGTGAAATAGAAAAAGAATTAAATAATGTAAAAGATATTTATTTATTAATTCATTCGGATTATAAATACAAAGTTTTATTTACAGAGAACTTGGAGAAATGTAATAATGAGTTTAAAGAATTATTAAATGGGGCTTTAATAGATGAGAAAATAAAAGAAAAGATAATTAATTTAAAATTTGATAATTTAGAACAACAAATTCGTAATGAATTTAAACTTCTTTCTGAATGAAATCTTGAATCAATAGAATTATGGCAAAAATTCACAAGATATTCTATTGATGTTATGAATATACAACTTGAAAGATTCAATATAAAATCAACTTATAATATTTGAGAAAGTTTTTATGAAGGTCTTTGACTTCCAAAAATGGAAAATTACCCAGATTTAACTTATGATATGAAATCTATAGTACAAGAACTTGTAAAAATGTGAATTGCAACAAAAAACGACGATGGATCAGTTTGAGTAGTATTTCCAGAAGATACAAAAATCCCAAGTTGTATACTACAAAAAAGAGATTGAACTCATGGTTATCTAGCTTCTGATTTGGCTTGTGTAAAATACAGAATGCAAAACTGGAATCCAGAAAAAATACTTTATTTTATAGATGCAAGACAACAACTTCACCTTAAACAAGTTTTCACCATCTCAAAAATGGCTGGGTGGGTAGAACAAAATCCCCCTGCCGTTGGCATCCCCCTTGATAAGGGGGACTTAAAAGAGGGAGACTCTTGTGAACTATTTCATGCATATAACTGATTTATAAGCTTAAAGGACTGAGCAATGAGTACTCGTAAATGAAGAATCATCAAACTAGAAGCACTTTTAGATGAAGCTGAATTAAGAGCTAAAAAAATAATTCTAGAAAAAAGAGAAGATTTTTCAGAAATAGAATTAACAGAACTTTCAAAAAAGATTTGAATTTGAGCAATCAAATACTGATATTTATCAAAAAATAGAACTCTAGATACAATTTTTGATTGGGATGAATTTATGACTTTTGAAGGGAATAGTTGACCATATATTCAGTATGCTTATGTAAGAGCAAAAAATATATTACAGAATGCAGAATGAGTTGTCATTGCGAGCGACAGCGAAGCAATCCAGAAAGCATGAAACAATATAGTAAATGGATTGCTTCATAAAATTTCGCAATGACAAAAGAATACAATGAATAATTTTTTCGACTACGATGAAGAAATAGACTTAGCAAAAGAATTATTTAATTACAAATCTATACTTGCTGAAACTGCAACAAGCTACTATCCACACATACTTTGTAATTATGCATATAATCTCACAAAGAAATTTAACTCATTTTACAATAAAGTCCATATACTAAGCGAAGAAAATAAAAACAAAAAACAATTAAAATTACTTCTAGTTGATCAATTTTCTCAAGTTCTAAAAGATTCATTTGAAATTCTTTGAATAGAAATGCCAGAAAGAATGTAGAAAATTATGTCATTCCCTTGAAGAAGGGAATCTTCCTTGTATTTTTAAAATATATCTAATCGATTAACAATGTCAGTAGACTACAATAATTTTGCAACTACATTCTCACAATCAAGAAAAAATATGAAATGGGAAGAAATAGATTATTTCATAGATTTTTTGAAGAATCAAAATCCCTCCCCTGCTAGGGGGAGGCTAGGTGGGGGCTGAGTAAGTATTCTCGATGTTGGTTGTTGAAATGGAAGACTTTTAGAACATATTGAAAATATAGAAGTCCCCCTTAATAAGGGGGAAAACCTGAGTGGTTGCGAAGGAAGGTGGATATCTATTGCAAATTATTTGTGAACTGATTTATCAGTATGACTTATCGATGAAGCAAAAAAACTTCACCCAAATCATAATTTTCAAGTTATTGATATGCTTGATTTACAAAAACTGCAATTTGAATCTACCCCCTTGATAAAGGGGGCTAGGGGGTTTTCTCATACAGAAAAATTTGACTCCATCTTCTTCATAGCCTCTTTTCACCACTTACACACTATAGAAGAAAGATTAAAAGTCTTAAAACAAGCAAAAAAGCTATTAAAACCAGATTGAGTTATTTTTATGACTAATTGGGCATTAAACAGCGAACTAAATAGTGAAAAATATAAAAATAGTGTTATAGAAAAATCAGAAAATGAATTTTGAAGTGAAGACTATAATATAAAAATAGGGGAATTTACTAGATTTTATCACTGTTTTTCACTTAAAGAACTTGGATTTTTGTTTAAAGAAACTTGATTTGAAGTGATAGAAAATAGACTTTTTGAGAATGGTAGGAATTGGGTATCAATTATAGAAAACAGGTAAAATTATAGTTTGATAAATTCTTCAACACTTAATCATAATTCATTTATAATAGCTCTCAAAGTTCATTTTGGTACATCTCAACTATGATAAGGAATTGGTAGAGTAATTCACTTTATCGGATTATAATAAACAGGATGTTTTTTTGTTCTTATTTCGACATAATTTAATCTTAAAACTTTTTTTCTTAGATTATCATAAGATATAACTGGTAATTTAGGCATATAATTTTGTTTTATATGTATTAAATTTGATATTTTTTGATTTTATATTCATAAGAGTGTTGATTATTATATTTCTTGCTTCAAGACAACTATCTATAGACTCTATAGCGGTGTTGTATGCTTCTTCCATAGTTTTTCAGCTTGCTATACATCATTTGATTTGAGGAACTAAAGCAGTAAAAACACCATCTTCGTCTTGAAAATAATTTATATCAAATTCTAAGTATTTTTCTTTATTCATAATTAAATGCTTTAATATTTATATATTTTTAGTATAGCAAAAAAGTAGTTGAAATCAAATTTTTGTTTTGATTTATTGAAAAAACTAGGGGTAATTATATAAAATATTAAATAACCTACATTCTATCAATAATCTTACTGTAAACACTTTACTGTAAACTGTTTACAGTACAATTATTTTGTGTGATCAGGATCAATTCTCAATGAAACAGCTTCAAAATTGAAACAAGAATGAATAAAAGTAATTTATGGTTTTGCATTTGTTTGAAATCTAAATTTAGAGTATGAAATTATAAATGAGGTATAAAAAATAGAATTTTGTAGAAGTAGGCTTTTTAAATAAAATATAATAATAGTCAAGTAAAAAATGTAGTAATTTTATTTTAAATATGGTATAATTATTTTATATATATTTTTAAATATTTTTTATGAGTAATTTGGATGTAAATATTTGATCTACAAAAGTAGAAAAAGATAATTTTTATGCTAATGATGAAATGCAAAAAGTTAGAAGTGAAATAGAAAAAAATACTTCATTAAACCTAGAATCATTATGAAAAGATTTTGAATCTTGGGTAAATAGTGAGGTTGCTTTGTCAAATATGAGACATCTCATGAAGCCTGATAATAAAAAAATATTGGACGAATTAATTAAATTATTGGAAAATAAATATTTATCAGATTTTGATAAGACTATGGCTAAAAATCCAATGTATGTAGTTCAATTTATATTACAAAAAGACCTAATGGAAAAAAATCTGTGG
>DHWA01000059.1 GCA_002412935.1 Patescibacteria group bacterium UBA5194
TTTGAACAATGGTTTCAAATCCACCATATGGTATAAGATTAAAGGATGAAGATTTAGAAAAATTGTATTCTGATCTAGCTTCTTTATTTAATAAGAATAAAGAATTAAAATGATGAATAATTACAAATTACCAATTTTGAGAATTATTGAAGAGTCATTATAAAAAAAGAAAGGTTTATAATTGACAAGAACTTTGTTATTTTTATATAAAAAGTAATTCTTTATAGAGATTAAATGCTTAAAAAGTGGACAATAATTACTAATTGTTTTTTAAAATAAAAAGATTTGACTTTATATATAATCTAATTATATTTAACAAGAAAACTTATTATAGTTTAATAATTAAAAAATGATACAAACTCAGCCAATAAATGACCAAAAACTTATAGATATCTTTAAAAAAGTTTTGAGTTCTTTATGAGAAAAAGAACAAAATGTAATTTCTAGAAGAATTTGATTAACTTGAGAGAGAGAGACTTTGCAGTCTATTTGAAATTCATTTTCACCAAATATAACTAGAGAAAGAGTTAGGCAAATAGAAGATAGTTGAATTAAAAAAATGGGGAGAATTATAAAAGCAACAGATTTAACAGTTATTCAAGATAAATCTAAAGAGATTATAGATTTACATTCATGACTTATTACAAAAGACAAACTTATTAATACATTAATAAGAGAACTAAACCTTAAACCTGATATAAATTCATCTGTATTAGAAATCGTTATTCAAGCTGATTATAATATAATTAAATCAAAACCTAAATTATGAGTTAGAACATATTTTAGTATTCCAAATATAGGTAAAAAAGAAGTTGATTCTATACATATTGAATCTTTGAAAATATTGAAAAGAAAAAGCGATGTAATGAATAAAGAAACTTTATATGGTATGATAAAAGATACTTTATCAAATAGTATAAAATGATTAAATATTGTTTTAATAGACAATGTTGTAGATATATTTGAAGATCTAGTAAAATGAGAAGATTCTCTTATATGACTTGCATCATGGAAAATACTTAATCCTAAAACTCTAAAAGATAAAGCTTTTTATGTACTTAAAAAAGATAAAGTACCTATGCATTTTGTAGATATTTCAAATAAAATAACTGTATATCTATGAGATAAAGTTAAAATAAATACTATACATAATGAACTGATTAGAAATAATGAATTTATACTTATTGGAAGAGGTATTTATGCATTAAAAGAATGGGGATTTACACCTTGAACTATTATAAATGTTATAACTGATATTCTTACAAAAAATAAAGACCCAATGACTACAGAGGATATAATAAAAGAAGTATTGAAAGTTAGAAATGTAAAAAGAACAACTATATATATGAATTTACAAAATAAAAAAGTAATTGAAAGAGTTTGAAGAAATTTTTATCAATTGAAAAATAATAAAAAATAATAAAAAAATGTGTATTAAAAAGGAATATTAAGTATTATTATACCAAATATTCCTTTTTTTATTATGTTGAATAAAAATATATTATTTACAAAAAAACTAAATCTTATTATTTTTACTTTAATTTTTACTACTTTTAGTATTATAGTATTTTTTTTATTTATTTTTTATAAATAGATTCTCATATTTTTCTTTTGACAAAACCAAATTATTTTTTAAAATGTATTTGCTTTTTATAAAAAGGCAATTTATTTATATCCTTCCAGATTTTATTAACCTGGATATTAACCCAAAGGAAACTATGAAAAATTATGAACTGATGCTTATAATCAATCCTAACGCTTCTGAGGATGACAGAACTGTTGCCTTAGATAATGTTAAAGGTTTAATTGAAAAATCTTCTTGAAAAATTGTTAAAGAAGATATTTGGTGAGAAAAAAAGATGGCATATAAAATCAATAATTCAGCAAAAGGATTTTATGCTTTATATACTCTAGAACTAGATGGTAAAGAAATTAAAAATATAACAAAAGAAGTTAACTTAAATAAAAATATATGGAGACATATGTTTGTTCTACAAGATTAATTTGAATTTAATTTATAACTTATTTTAATAAAGATGAGAACAGTTAATAAAGTAATCCTTATTGGAAACATAACAAGAGATCCTTCGATTAAAATTACTGAAAAAGATAAAAAAATAGCATTATTTACAATTGCTACAAATAGATATTATAAAACAGCTGACTGAGAAAATAAAAGTGAATCTGAATTTCACAATTGTGTAGCTTGGGGAAATCTAGCTGATAGAGTTGAGAAATTTTTAGTAAAATGAAAACTTGTTTATGTTGAATGAAGACTTAGAACAAGAGTTATAGATAAAGAAGATTCTACAAAAGTTTATAAAACTGAAATAGTTGTTTCAAATCTTATATTTTTAAATAAGAGATCTGATTTTGAAGAAGGAGCTAGTACTGATGAATTAGATGCAATAGATGATGAAATTACTCACACAGATGATGATAAATTTTAATATTTTTTAGTATAATTTATACTAAATACTTAATACCTAATAATTAAATATATGACTACTAAATGCCCTTTAGAATGAATAGAAATAGATTACAAAAATGTAGATCTATTGAGTAAATATATAACTAAATTTGGTAAAATAGTACCTAGATACTATTCTAAAGTTAGCTTAAAAAACCAAAAGAAATTAGCAACTGCTATAAAAAGAGCTAGAATGATGGCTTTACTACCATTTGTTAAATGATATGATGTAAATTTTCATTCTTAGTATAACATCAAAAAGAGATTAGATTTTAAAAATCTAATCTCTTTTTTTGGATTTAAAACTTTATTAACTTTAAATCAAATCAAGATTTCTCCTATTTTCTTTTTGTTTTCTTTAAGATTAATCTAAATCATATTATCAAAACTATTATTGCTCCTATTATCCAAAAATAATTTATAGATTGATTTCATTCTATTTTTTTTGGTTCTTCTATTTTTATTTCAGTTTTTATTACATTTTCTTCATTTGTTGTAACTCAAGTATTTATTTCTTGCTCTTGAATATTTCAAGTTAAAGTAGTATTATTTACTCAATTAGAGTCTTGTATAACTCAATTTATTTCCTTTTTTATAATATCAGGTAATATCGTAGATATTTTTGGAGAATATGTAGTTTTTGTACTGTTTGTACTTGGTTTTACATAGACAATCTTTGTCTCTTGTGCTTTATTTTCTACTTTATCTATTGCACTTCAAGAAACAGTTTCTGTTTTTCAAGTAGAAGCTATTGGTTTATGTCTTAAATCTGGAAAATCATGTAGTATTTGTTTTTCAACTGTATTCATTATTAAAGTTAGTTGATTTTCAGTAATTCAAGACTTAAATTCTTGTATTTGTTTATCACTTGCTCAACTACAAACGGGTGAATTATCAGCATTATATTCATCTTGTCAGTATCTAAGTATAGTATTATCTTTTTGATTAAGTACTGCATAGAAGTCATTTCACTCATTTATTTGTGTAGTGATTTTTCAATCAGTACTATCTATTTGAAACCGTCATTCTCAAGCTCATAGACAAAGTGATATATCTTTTCAAGAAAAATATTCTCTTCATCATACTATATATGTTTCTTCTCCATTTTTTACTTTTATACCTAAATTTAGTCAGCATGTGTCTGTAAAACTTCTTGATATATTTTCTACTTTTCAAGATACTTTGCATTTATCTGCCCAATTATATTCATCATATGATGGAGATCAATCTGCAGTAATAGGACAATCAGGTAGTTCTTTTTCATATTTTAAAAACGAATCTTTTCATTGCTCTATTATCCATGCATCAGAATATTGTGCTATTATATACATTTGATCTCAAACTTTTGGCAGTTGTCATCAAGAAAATGCATAAAATCAATTTTCACATCCACTACCATATCAAACCTCATTTTTCTCTAATCATCTAATTACATAATCTCTTGTTCAATTATTTAACCTAAATCTATAATAATATCAACAATTATGGATTGTCATATCTCATCAAATTATTTTATTTATAGTTCCAGATGCTTTACATGTTATTGTAGGATCATATACATTTTCCATATTTATTAATTAGATATTATTATTTTTACTAATGCATTTATTCATGGTTGTATACTTTTATTATAGTATAAAGAACTTATATTATAATCTATACTTGAACCATAATAAGGTGTTGTTCATCAATAAGTAGTAACATTATATAATTCTCAATATCATAAATTAACTCTAACAATCTGTTTTGTATTAGTAGTATCATTATAATATCAAAATGCTACCATTGCATGTGATTTATTTCATAATACTACAAATCTTTATTGTAATCAAGATTATATAAATTGCTAATTTTTGGATTAAAAAAATAGAGTGTTTTTTTATTCACTCTACTTTTTAGGGGGCAGTTCAGATTTCATTCTATTTTTTATTAAACAATTCAGTTAAGCTTACTTTTTTAATTTGTTTAGTGTCTTGTAAATCAATACTAAAAGTAAAACTATAACTAAAATTAATCATCAAAGATAATAAATACTATTTTTTGAGTTAAATATCTCATTTTTGTGGTCTTGTAAAACTAATTTATAATAAATATCTTGAAGTTCTGTTGTATTTTTTATATTTGGTTTACATGCCTCTAAATTAGGATATTTTTTAAAATCATAGTTCTCTTTGGAAATTATTAAATTATTTTCACTATCAATTAAAAATTTCTCATTTTTTCAAGTTTGATTAACAAAATCTTTATTAAACTTTTCATAAAATCCATCATATGTGCATTCATCAACTAATATATCAGAATTAAATGAATAATATCAATTCTCTCACTTTAATATAACTTTTATATCTTGAAAACACTGTTCTTGTTTTTCTCATAAATCTATTTTTATGATTTTTCAGCTTATAATACATTTTTGCATTTTTGATACTTCAGCATCAATTACTTCTTGTGGTAATGCCATTTATAATAAAATTAATTAGTAAATTAATTAATAACTTGTTGTTGTATCATCAATAAAAAGCAAATTACTACTTTTTGTATTTTTTTAGTTTCTTGTAAATCAACATAATAAATAAAGTTACTAGTAAGATAAATACTCAAACATAATAAATTATATATTTATTTTTCTCATTATTATTAATGTTATTATTTATATAACATTTTTTTAAATTATTAAAATAGTTTTTTTTATCAGAGTAAGAAATAGCTAAGGGATCTGGCAATTTATTATTTAAATGTTCTTCAACTATCTTAAATGAATAATATTTATTATTATTTAAATTGTATGATTCAATTATTTCATAGTTAATTATTCAAGAAATTTCTTGTTTTAACTTATTTAAACATTCTTGATTTTTAATAATTAATCAATTAAGATTATATAACTTTCATTTATCATTTACTATAAACTTAACTAAATCAAAGCACTTATTATTACTTTTTAAAATTTCATTATTTTCAACTTTTCACTCAACTGTACAATAAAATCATGGTATATCAGCATAAGTATTTATTTTTATTACCAGTAATAAAAATAATATAAATATTTTTATCATAAAATAATTTAATTAATATTTAATTTCAAATTTTGTTACTCAGTTTGCTTTATGACTTGAACTAGAATTATAATATATTGAGTCTAAATTAATTTCATAATCTGAATACCAATAAGTGTTATTAGTATTTGGAACATTTGTTTTTCACCATCACATGTTTGTTTTAACTATTTGTTTTGTATTAGCAGTATCATTATAATATCAAAATATTAAAGTAGAAAATGCTACTTTTTATGGAACAACTCAAAATTTCTTACTTTTTAGATTTTTTAATTTTTTTGTATATAAGAGTAAAAATTGTACATAAAATAATTCAAATTAATAGTCATACAAATAAATTATTGTCAAAATAATTTATTTGAGATTTATTATTGTCTTGTGTTAATTGTTTCCATGTACAATATGGTATCCCCAAATTATCAATTTCTTTATTCATTTGTAATACACTTTTTCACTCTGTTGGAAATAATTCTATTATATAATGGTTATCTGGATTTACTTTAGCTATAAGATAATCTCATACTTTTGGATTATAATTCTTTCAGTTTATTTTTACAAATAATCATGGTATTTGTCAATCAAATCGCATATCTCAATAATTTGTTACTCAATAAGACTTAATAGTAAAATCATTATTATTATTATTCAATTTTAGATTTATGTTGTATACTGGTCAAACATTTCAATAAATATCTTCTAATAATATTCATTTTATATTTCCAATTAATTTACAAGGTTTTTTCGTCATTGCTAACTTATTATAATAAACAATGTTTTCTTTTGAAGAATCCATAAAAAATTCTGCATAAGTTTTTAATATCATATTATAATTATTTAGAAATATAAATTTTAACTATATTGCTTATTGGAGTTTTATTTGCTCAGTTATAGTAAAGTGAATTCATATTGTAATCTATACTAGATGTTTTATAATATATTAAATTTGTTCACCTGATTTCAGATGTTGGTCACCATCACATATTTA
>DHWA01000006.1 GCA_002412935.1 Patescibacteria group bacterium UBA5194
TTAATTATAATATATCTATCTAGTAACTCTCAAGTATTGCACTTGATGTTACAATCTGCAAAAATATTATTAAGTGTATTTTATAGTTCAAGTGTCATTTGTCAAAAATTATTATTACTAATTGTTTCTTTTTTTTCAAATTTTTGTTCTACTACTCCAGATACAGGTCAATTCTCAGTTTTCTTTAAAAATAATTCAATTATTTCTAGATCATATTTTATATTGTGTCCTATTATTGTAATATCTGAATTTAAGAGGTAATTAAGAAAATCTCTTAGTTTAGATTTATCTGCTTTTGGTCAATTATGTCATACATTTATATAATATATATTTTTTTCATCAAGAAGTATAGAAATTCAAATAAGTTCAGCTTTTATGATATCAAGAGATGTTGTTTCTGTATCAAGAACAATTTTATTATATAAAGATTTATTACTTTTTAATGATTCTGAATCAAGTTCAGAATGACAAAGAAGTTTTTTTATGTTTTCTAATCACTCATTATCCCCTATTATTTGCACTTTTAAATCTAAATCATTCCAAGTTTTTTGTACTTGTCTTTCATTATTTGGAAGTAAACTATTAAATTCATATTTTTTAAATAATTCTATTATTTTATCATTTAATAAAGCATCTTCATAAAATTTGTAATGTTCAAGGTTGAATCAATTTTGAGAGATTCCCGCCTTCGCGGGAATGACAGAGAGATCTACATCTTTTTTAATTGTAGCAAGGCGTTTTGATAAAAAAGCTATTTCACGAGCTTCAGTTATTTTTTCAAGTGTTTTTCAAGAAAGTATTTTATTTATTTCTTCATCTTCATGTGTATTTCAAGAATCTATAAAATTATAAATATCTTCTACTGTTCATATTTTATTTATAAGAGGAACTGCTTTTTTAGGTCAAATTCAATTAATTCAAGGTATATTATCTGAACTATCTCAATTAATAGCTAGATAATCTATTATCATTTCTGGTTTTACTCCAAATTTGAGTGTTGTTTTTTCTATATCAAATGTGTCTTTTTTTATAGTATCGTAGATTTTTACATTATCTGAAACTAAGCTATATAGATCTTTGTCTCAAGAAAGTATAAAAATCTGATTGTTTTTATCTTTTGACAGATCTGTTGCCAAAGTGGCGATAACATCATCAGCTTCAACCATAGGAACTTCAATTACATCCATATGAAAAAGTGAAACCATATCATTGATATCATCAACTTGAGTTCTCAAATTATCTGGCATTCTATCTCTTGTAGCCTTGTATTCACTATAAATTTGATGACGAAAATTTTCTCATCTAGCATCTCTTATAAAAACTAAATAATCAGGATTATCTCTAAGCAAATCTTGCATAAAAAATTTAGCGACACCAAAAATTGCATTTACTTGTTTTCAATCCTTGGTAGTAAAATTTGGAATTGCAAAAAACATACGGTAAATTAAAGCATTTCAATCAATTAAGTAAATTTTTTTCATTTTTTTGTAAAATATGTTAAAATATTTAAAATTATTATATAAAAAAAAATAAATATGTATAGTTGAACTTTAAAAACAAGTGAAAATTCATGATCTAATTTTTCATGGAGCTTTACTAGTTTTAAACATAAATGGAAAAAAGCATTTTTTAATGAGTATAAAAAAATATATTGAATTAATTTTAGAGAAGATGTTCCTAATCCAAAAATAAGACAAGCTATTTATGAAACACTTTTATGAGTTAGATGAACTTGAGTATTTAATAAAGTAATACCTGATTACAGTAAAATAGAAGAAGAACAAATAGAACGAGCTAAAAAAATCGATAATATATTAAAAAATAAACCCAATCCTTAATATTTTTTTTACATTTTCAAAAAAAACAATAAAATCATTTAAATTAAATTTTAAATGATTTTATTATGTTAAAAGATTTTACATTAATAGCTAAAAAAAAGCTAACTTACGATATATTTGAAATGTTATTTGAATCAAGTGAATTTATTGATTTTAAATACTGACAATTTATTACTTTTATTTTGCCGTGAATTTGATGAAGGGCTTATAGTATACTTGAATTAATAGACTGAAATAAAATCAAACTTATAATAAAAAGACTTGAAAATGGTAGGTGATGAAGTAAATTTATATGTGACTGTGAGGTTTGAACTATATTAAAGTGAGTTTGACCTGCTTGACACTTTATACTTAAAGAAACTCCAAAAAATAAACTTTTTATATGAACTTGAACTTGATTTGTTCCTCTTTATAATCAAATCAATGGAAGTATTGAATTATGATTAAAATCAAATTTAAAATTAATTTTTTGACTTAAAAACGAGCTTGATATATTTTATGAAAAAGAATTAGCAGAATTAAAAAATAAATACAAAAATTTTGATTTTGAGTATTATATAAGCCGTGAAAAAGTTTGAAATCATATTAATTGAAGAGTAACTGATTTTCTTAGAGAAGAAAATATAAAAAACTTTGAAGAATTCTATTTATGTTGAATTCCTAGTATGATTGATAACAGTATAGAAATATTACTAAGTTTATGAATTTCAATGGATCAAATTTTTACAGAAAAGTATTAAATCATCACATCAACTATATTTAACAGATTATCGATAAAAAATTTATTTTTTTTATCTTCTTCATTTTTTGTACAAAGTCTAATTATTACAGTTTTTTCTAGATCTTCATTATCAAAATTTTGTAATAATTTGTAACTATCTAAATCCATTATATCACTTATAAAATCTTCAGTATTTTCTTGTATTATATAATCATTTGGTATTAATTCATCATTTTGTATTTTTTCTCATTCTCTAGAAACTCAATTTAGGATTAGTCAAAATTTGTTTAAATCATAATTTTCTCAGACTGCATATTCAACAAATATTGGTTTTTCTCAAGCCAAATCAATAAATGTATTTGGTATCATTATATCTCAAGCATCTAAATCGTTGTTTCTAATTACATCAGAAGATCATAAAATTAAATATTTAAAAGCAATAAAGTGTTCTTTTACATATAAAACTGATTTTTCAAAATCATTATGACAAAAAACTAAAACTAAATTATCTAGTTCATTTTCAGTTTCTCTTTTTCATATGTAGGTTTCAATTTCAGTATTTTCTATTTGTTTTAAATCAAATTTTGAAATAAACGCATTAGTTATAAATTCATCGTTTGTAAAAATAATTTTTGTGTTTAAGTTCATAAATTAAAGGTTAGATAATTATAATTTTCCCTTATTTTATTAAATCTTTTGAAAAAACAAAATTAATTATTAAAATAAATTAGATTTTTTACAACTACTAGATTGTTAGAATTTTAAAAGTGTTTTAATTTTAGATTAACTTTACAAATATTATGAATTCTTATTTAATACAAATTTTTACTTTTTGAATCGCAACTTTTTTGATTTGATACCTAATTACTCCAATTTACATAGATTTTCTTAAAAGATTAAAATTTTGAAAACAAATCAGAGAAGATGCTATAATGTGAAAAGCGATTGAATTTTTTCGCTTACATAAAGACAAAGTTTGAACACCAACTATGTGATGAGCAATAATCCTTTTTATAATATTTTTTATGGTTATTGTAAGTATCATATTTCAAAAAATGTGATATATCAATAATTCTCTACTAAATCAAAAAGAAACTTACTTGAGCTTATTTACACTAGCTACTGTTTGATTTCTCGGGTTAATAGATGATTATATGAATATAAAATGAATTTGAAATAAATGACTTTCAGCAAGATTTAAAATGTTTTGGTTGATAATATTTGCACTAGCATGAAGTTGGTGGTTTTATTACAAACTTTGATGGAATTTAACTGATATAAATTGAGATTATATAAGAACCCTTAAAATTCCTTTTAAACAAAGTATTGAATTATGAGTTTATTTTATTCCATTTTTTATATTTGTAATTATATCTTCAGCAAATAGTGTAAATTTAACTGATTGACTTGATTGACTTGCTTGATGACTTTTACTTTTTACTTATTCTGTTTATGCTTATATAACTTATGATCAATGATTATTTTTGTTATCAACTTTATGTTTAGTTATTATATGAGCTTTGATAGCTTTTTTATGGTACAATGTAAAACCAGCGCAATTTTATATGTGAGATGTGTGAAGTCTCGCTCTTTGAGCTAATTTATGAATTATAGCAGTACTTACAAATACGATTACAGTATTTTTAATAATTTCATCTATTTTTATATTTGAAACTATTAGTGTAATAATCCAATTAACAAGTAAAAAACTAAGGCACTGAAAAAAAGTATTTCGTATAGCTCCATTTCATCATCATCTTGAAGCTATTTGACGGAAAGAAGAAACAATAGTTTTTAGAATTTGGCTTATTTGAATTATATTATCAGTTGTTTGAGTTATAGTTTATCAATTACAGTAATATATGTGATTTAAAATGCTAAATGAATCTTTTGTCTGTGAAAATTGTGGAAAAAAAATAGAAAAACACCCTGAATGAAGTGCTAGAAATCATTGTCCTTATTGTTTGTATTCAAAACATTTAGATGATAAAATCCCTTGAGATAGATTATCTAACTGTCATTGACTTATGAAACCAATTTGAATAGATAACAAAAAAAATAAATGATGGATGATAAAACACAAATGTATAAAATGTGGAAAAGAAATATTGAATAAACTTGCTCCTGATGACAATTTTTTGGAATTTGTAAAAGAAATAAATAAAATTTGATAAATACAATTATAGTATATAATACATATTATATTTTTAACTAACAAAAAATTATGTTATCAAAAAAAACAGTTGAAGAACTTAAAAAAAATTGATATTCATTTGAAGAAATTGAATGAATAAAACTGTGACTTAAACAATCAGATTCATGACTTACTATTTCAAAAGAAGAAATAAATACATTTGTAAAAAATGATTTATTTTCTAAATATACAACAAATGTATAAAATTATTTATTCAGAAAAAGTTAAAGATGACTTAACTAAAATTAAAGACTTTATAATTCTTGATAATCCAATTTATGCATTAAAAACAATAAATTCTATAATTAAAACTATTAATTTACTAGAAAATTTTCCATATATTTGAAAAGAATTATGAGATAATTTAAGAGAATTAGTTGAAAATAATTACAAATATAAAATTGTTTACAAAATTTATATTAATACAATAACAATCATATCAATATATAAATATCAAAAAAATTGGAAATAATTATTTAATTTTAATAATTAAAATCTACAAAATAATTTTTATATTCCATTCAACTTTATGAATCTACAATCCTTCCTAGAAAAATATTATTCTCCAGAAGATAAAATCATACTAGCATGTTCTACATGACCTGATAGTATGTATTTACTTTATGAGATACTAAAAACTACTTACAAAGACAATCTTGTAGCTTGTTATTTTAATCATAAACTTCGTATTGAAGCTGATGAAGAAGAAATATTTTTAGAAAAATTATGAAAAAAACTATGATTTCAAGTTGAAATTTGAAGTGCTGATATAAAAGCAATTCATAAAAAAATCTCAAGTAAAAGTATAGAAGAAATTGCTCGCGAAAAAAGATATCAATTTTTGAATGCAATTTTAAATATCCATAATTCAAAATACATACTTACTGCTCATCATCTAGACGATAAAATTGAAACATTCTTCTTTAATCTGGCAAGATGAAGTAAAATCACAGGACTTATCAATATGACAGAACAAAGTGGGGCTATTTTGAGACCACTTTTAAATCTTGAAAAATCTAAAATACTAAATTATCTTGATAAAAACAAACTAGAATATCGTATAGATAAAACAAATTTTGATTGTGAAATCACAAGAAATCATCTAAGAAATGAAGTTATTCCAAAGTTTTGAAAAATTAATCTAAATTTCAAAGAAAATATAAATAACTTTATGAGTTATCTTGAAAATGTTAAGGAGTTTATTGATGAAGAGGTTAAAGAGTTTTTGTCATCCTGAGCAAATGCGAAGGATCCCTTAATCAATGTATTATCAAAAAAACAAAGTTCAAGGGATTCTTCGTTGCACTCAGAATGACAAAAAAATAAAACAAAAGATTCCGGATCAGGTCCGGAATGACAAGATTTTTTTTCTCTAAAAGAGTTTAATTGACTAACTTTATTTTTGCAAAAAGAAATTATAAGATATATTTTCTTTATCAGAAATTATAATTCTACTATCTGATTATCAGAAAGTAATATAAATGAGATTATTAGATTTATGAATTGAAAAAATAACAAGACAATTAAAGAAATTAAAAAACTCAAAATGAAAAAAGATGGTGATAAGGTTTATTATTAGAATATTAGAACTTTAAATTGTCATTCCCGAGTAGTCGGGAATCTTCATTATATTGCAACTAATTACTAAAATACAATACAATACAATACAATACAAGGAAGATTCCCTTCTTCAAGGGAATGACAATATTTTTATACATTATATATTCTATATTCCTTATCCTGCATTCTACATTCTAAATCCTACTCTATGATTGAACAACATAATTCACTTGCTGAAAAATTTATTAAAAAATGATTCTGGTTATATCTATTTTCTTTTATTGTGGCTCCAATTTGATATATAATCAAGATTGTTTTATCAACTGACTTGGCTGTAGATGAGATATGAATAATTTATGGTGTTATGAGTCTTATGGTACTTGTAAGCTCTTTCAATGATCTATGAATGGCTGAAAGTCTAAATAAATTCATTCCTGAATACATAACAAAAAATAGATATGATAAAGTAAAAAGCATATTATTTTATGCTATTTTTGCTCAAGCAATAACTTGATCTATAATATTTTTACTATTCTTCTTCTGAGCAGATTTTCTTTGAAATCATTATTTTCATGATATAAAAAGTGTCAATATAGTTAAGATATTTTCATTTTTCTTTTTATGATCTACTTTTTTTCATGTAATCAATGTATTTTTTCAAGCTATTCAAAACACTTTTTTACAAAAAATCACAGAATTATTTAGAATGTTTTTTATACTAAGCTTTACTTTATATATGTTCTTTAGCAATATATGAACAATGTTTTATTATAGTTTAAGTTGGATACTTGGTCTTTACTTTGGTATAATTATTGCTATTATTTATTTTTATAGAAAGTACTATTTAGTATATCTAAAAGATGTAAAAATAATATATTCTAAACAACTTTTTTTATCTATTTTTAAATATGCATTGATTGTATTTTTATGATCACAAGCAAGTACTTTGTTGAGTCAAGTAGATATGCAGATGATTATATATATCCTTTGAAATACTGATGCCGGGTACTATACAAATTACTTAAGTATAATATGAATTCCTTTTGTTATTATATGACCTATATTTTCATTTTTATTCCCTGTATTTTCTGAATTGGTAGCAAAAGAAGAGCACAATAAAATTAAACTAATAAAATCTATTTTTATAAAAAATTTCTTGTCTTTTTCTATAACTTTTTCTATACTTTTTCTTGTATTTTGAGAGATTATATCTACAATTTTGTTTTGAGATAAATTTCTACAATCAGGAATTATACTTCAATACTCTATATTATTTTTAAGTTTCAATTTCTTACTTCAGATTAACTTCAATATACTTGCTGCAAATTGAAAAGTAAAAGAAAGACTTAAAATCATACTTGTAGCCTTATTTGTAAATACTATACTTAACTTGATTTTTATAAAATTGATTTGAGTATCTGGAGCTGCTTTAGCTACTTGATTTGGTTGGGTACTTATATGGTTTTTATCAGAATTAAAATTAAAAGAGTATCATACTTCTTTTGATTACAAATATTTACTAAAAAATATATCTATCTTTACTTTAATATGATCTGGTATGTATCTTTTTATAATTCCTCTTTTTTCTGTAATAAATAATAGAATCTATGAATTTTTATTTTTAGCATTTATTTCTCTAATTTACTTTTGAATTTATGCATATGTAAATCTAGCTGATTTTAAATATTTTTATAAAGAAATAAGAAAAATAAAAACTTGATGAAATGGAAAAATAGAATATATTTGAGATACACCTTAATAAAAAACCGAATAAATAGCAAAATACCCCTTTTGTCATTATTGGGCTTGACCCAATAATCTAGTGTACTAACTATGTTTATTTTACTGGATACTCGTGTCATACCCACAAGGGGCACACGAGCACGAGTATGACAAATTATTATGACATTCATTAAATAATAAATTAAATTATGAAAATATCTATTATCTGAACTTGATACATATGATTAATCCAAGCTGTTTGACTTGCTAAACTTTGATTTAAAGTTACTGCTCTAGATGTATTTCAAGATAAAATCGATAAATTAAAAGCTTGAATCCCTACTATTTATGAAGATTGATTAAAAGAATTATTAAATGAAACTTTAGATAGAATCAATTTTACAACAAAAACATGAGATATTGCTTGAAGTGATATAATTTTTATTTGTGTTTGAACTCCTCAAAATGATGAATGAAAAACAGATCTTTGATATGTATTTTGAGCATGTGAAGATATTAAACCATATTTAAAATGAGATGAAATTATCATAGTAAAATCAACAGTTCCAGTTTGAACAAATAAAAAAATATATAAATTATTAGATAAAAAAAATAAAGTAGTATCAAATCCTGAATTTTTGAGAGAATGAATCGCAATAAAAGATTTCTTTAATCCAGATAGAATAGTTTTTTGATTTAAAGATTTAGAAGATAAAAAAACAATTAAAAAAGTAAATGAGGTTTATAAATATTTTACAGATAAAAATATTCCAGTTTTGATTACAGACTGGCAAACTGCAGAACTTATAAAATATGCAGCAAATAGTTTTTTAGCAACAAAAATCACATTTATAAACGAGATTGCAAGACTTTCAGATCAAGTAGGAGCAAATATAAAAGATATTTCTACAGCTATCTGAATGGATGAAAGAATAGGAAAACAATTTTTGAATGCCTGAATAGGTTATGGTTGATCTTGTTTTCCAAAAGATGTAAAATCACTAATTCACCAATTTAAAGAAAATGGTTTAACTTGAGAAATAATTACAAAAGTTGATGATACAAATTCATCACAAGTACAATACTTTTTAGATAAGATATTTAATCATTATGACAATAAATTACACGGGAAAGTTATTTGAGTACTTTGAGTAGCATTTAAACCTGGTACAGATGATTTAAGAGAATCAAAAGGAATAGATATAATCAAAAAACTTATGTATGCCTGAGCTAAGTTAAAAATATATGATTACAATGATGAGGCTTTAAAAAATTTTAAGAAATATCTTGATTGAATCATACTAGGAAATAGTAGATGATTTTTTGAAGTTGAAATAGTAAATGATTTTAAAAAATTGATAACTAAAACTGATAGTTTAGTTATAACACTAGAAGATAAAAAAATATTGCAAGAAAACCTTGCAAATATAAAACTTAAAGATAATATTATTTTTGATGGGAAAAATATACTTGATAAAAAAATGATAGTTGATTTAGGTATTGAGTATATAGGAGTTGGGTGTTAAAAAAGTCTCCGTTTTATTAAAGTATAAATAGCCTTTACTCAATCTTTCCAATTTATTTTTTTTCACTCTTTAAAATTACGAGCAACATAATTTATAGGTTCTTCTCAATATTTAAATCATTTTTTTAAAAGTAAAACTGTGATTGCAGGTTCCCACTCGAATCAATTTTCTTTAGGTGAAATTAATAAATTTCTCAGTTCTTTTTTAAATAATTTATAACAAGTTGGCTCATCAGTAACTTTTGTAAAAGTTAAAATTGAAGTCAAAACTGAAACTAAAAGTCATCAAAATAAAAAAGTTTTTGTAGAATATGTATTTTTATATTTATCAAGTCCTAAAATTCTAGAACCATACAAAAAATCTAATTTTCTTAATTCTATTTTTTCTAACAAATTAATATAATCTTCGGGATTATATTCTAAATCTGCATCCTGAATAATATAATAATCTCAAGTTGCTTTTTCTATTCACCTTTTACAAGCATATCATTTTCAATAATTTCTTCAATATTCTATATATTTAAATTCAGTTTTATCTGAATTATCTTTTATATATTTTAAAATTATTTGTTCACTATTATCAATACTTCAGTCATTAACTAAAATTATTTCTTTACAAAAATCTAAACTTGATAAATCAACTAAAATTACTTTATCTAATATAGTTTTTATTGTTTTCTCTTCATTTAGAAATGGTATTATTACAGATAGTTTTTTCATTATTATTTAAAGTTAAAATGATGATTCATAGCAAAATTCCATGCAAATATTATTATCTTATTAAAAACGGCTACATACATATAATTAAATCCTAAATTATCAACAAAGATCCAAAGTAAAATTAAATTTATAACTAGTCAAATTAGTTGAAAAATAAGAAAAAGAAATCATTGAACTAAATGTTTTCTTTTTTTACATCAAAATGTAATATACTTTTGAAAAAAAAATCATACAAAAAAAGAAATTATAAATGAGAAAATAGCAGAAAACATATAATAGATTCACATTATCTCTGTAAAAAACCAAAGAAAAAATAAATCTACAACTGCTCATATTCATCATCATATTCAATATTTAAATATTTTTTTAATCATGTTTTTTTGCTAATAAATAAGAAGAAAATGAAAATAATATAACAAATATCATAGTAAAAACTCTATTTACTGTTGTTTGATCCATTACAAATCTATAATTTGATGTAAGTAAAAAAACTAAAATTATTATAATAAATGTTAATATAAACGATAATAATATAAATAAATTATTTTTTTTCTCATTTTTATTATTAAAAAATCAAACAAAAAGTAATACAACAAAAACTAAGACTATATTATAATTATCTTGGTTTATAAATATATGTTTAATTATAGGAAATATTTCAGTATGTATTTTTTCAATTCATACAGCAGATTCCTCTCATGCAGCTTGGTTGAATCATATTCCATAATAAGCTTTGATTAATAAAAAAGGTAAGAATAAAAAGAATATCATAAATAAAAATCTATAAATATTCTCTTTTTTAATTAGATTTTTAAATAGAGATACAAATTCCTTTTTTAAAAGCAAAATTATCAAAAAAGAACATATTATTCAAGGTAGATAAACAATAATTCAATCATTTTTTATATGAGATAAAATTATTCAAAATAATGTTCATAAAATAATAAAATCATAGTCTTTTTTTTCTAAAAACTTATAAAAAGAATAAATAGTTAAAACTGCATAAGTAGCTGATGTTAGTTCTAGATATCACTCAAGGGTATGAAAATATACAAGTGGTAATCAAGTAATTAATGTAGCAGGTAAAATAGCATAAAATAAATTTTTAGTGTGTTTATACGAGATTAAAATGGTAAAAAACACCAAAAACAAAAATATAAAATATTGGAAAATATTTGAATATATATCATTCCAATATCAAACAAAATCAGTTATTATAGCTTTATATATAGGAACATAAATAGGATATCCTAATCTACCATGTCATAAAATCTCTGTTTTATCTCAAAATAACTTAAATCCTCCGTCATAAAATATATTCATAGCAGGAGTATTCCAGTTACCAAAACTATCATCAAAGTAATTTGGAAAAGATAAAGTATGAGCAAATGACAATGAAACAAAAAATACCAAAAAAATTGTACATATAGAAAAAAATACTTTTTCGATTTTTGTTAATTTTAAAAAGTCTTTTTTAAAAAAAGAAAAAGAAAATTTTAGTTTAAATGAATCTATATAATCTTTGATTTTTTCTCATTTTATTTTTAATCTAGCAGAGAAAATAATAATTAAAAGTATTAGCAGAATAAAATACTCGATTTTTCAAACTCAAAAATGAAAAAATTGAAAATTAAAAATAGAAAAAAATATTACTCAAACTCATGAAAACCAAGAAAAAAGATAAAGTAAAAATCCCTTGAATTTATTTCAGAAAAATATCCATAAAAACATTATTCAAGCCAAAAATGGAAGAATTAAATTTAATATTATATAATATATAGCAAGTAAAAATGATATTTCAAACATAAATTAATTTTTTAAAAGATAATTTTGATTTTGACTATAAAGTACTTCTTTATTTTTCAAATCTGCTGGAATATCCTGTTTAAATAATAATATAAAATTTGCTTCTTTTATATTTTCTGTAAGTTTACAAGGTGACATAAAATCTGTATTCCAATAATGTACATATGGCCAGTATGAAATTGCCTTAGCATAATATTTACAAGAATTTATATCTTTTGACTTATCTATTCCCATTATTTTTCTAGACTTATCTGTAAATTCATAATAATCAAACATATTATAGAAATTCTTAGATCAATCTGATGCCATATAATAATCTTTTACTCATCAAAAATAGATATTTGAATAATCATATAGATTTTTAAATGATATCATCAAGAAAAATGAAAGAGCTATATATAAACTAGTTTTCTTATTTAATTTTCAAAAAATAAGAAAAATAAGTATAGTAATTATAAATAAAATATAGAATATTTTAACGATTGAAATTCAAAGAATCATAGTTCCATATCTCAAATTGATTGTATATGGTTTAATTGATTCTACTGTCAAAAAATCCGTTCCTATTTGTTTTATTTTTTCTCATAAAGTACTTTTTTTCAAAGTTATATTATTTATCTTTCCAGATATTTTTCAATCAAAAACCAATACTATTTTAGATTCTTTTGGTAACTGTGAAAAAAATTGTAATTTATGAAAATCAAAAGTGCTTTGAATTTTTCAAGTTTGTACTTGTAAAGCTTCTCACTGAGCAAATTGTTGTCAAACTAAAAATCAATAACCCAAATTTCAATTTCAAGAAAAATCTCAAGAAAAATCTAGTTTATCATTTGTAAGTAAATCTCAAGCTATTATTATACAGTTTTTTTCACAAGAAAAAGATATTTCATTATCTTTTTCAATAAAAGAAGAAAATCATTGATTTTCGTAATTTGCACTGGAATTAATTGGGAAAAATCCTAAAAAAAGCACAAATAATATAAATATTTTTTTATATGACATAATTATAGTATTAATATAAGTTAGATACTAATAATAAGTATATTTTCTTTGATGAAATAATCAAATTTATATTTTTCTTAATACTAATATTAAAGTATTTCAAAATAATTTGTTTTTAAAAATCTCTATTACTCTTTTATGTAATCATTTATGAGTTATTTCAGCAAATTTCATATTTTTATAATTATTTAATTAAGTAATTTATTTATATATTTTTCATAAATTTTTGCAACATTTTCTCAAGAATGTTTAGATAAAATATATTCATAATTTTTTTCTATATATTTTTCTCTAAAATCTTTATTTTCTATTATATTAAATGCTAATTCTTTTAATTCAACAAAATTTTTAAATATTAATTCATTTAAATCGGAAACAATAATAGGAGCTTTGCAAGCCATAGCCTCTAGCTCTATCATATTTAATACAGCATAAGGTTTTTCTGGATAAAAACTTCCTAAAACTAAATCCCAATCAGCTGAATAATAATATGTTATTTTATCTCTATCAATTTGATCTAACCATATAATATTTTCTTCTATATTTTTTATATATTTTTCATATCTTTTATAATTTGAAACTGATTGTTTTATAAAATAAAATCTTGTATTATTATATTTAAGTTTTATTTTTTTTATTAATTCAAAAGCAAAAACAGGATTTTTAATTTCTCTAAGTCAAGTTGGATAAAATATATTTATATAATTATTATCTAATTCTAAATGATTCTCATTTTTATAAAACAAAGTTATATCGATAGGATTTGGAAGCCATAAAGAGTTATAATTTTTAGTTAAATCTAAAAGTCACGGAATAGAAACTAAATATAAATCAATTTGTTTAATTTTTAGTAAAAAAATTAATTTAAAAATAGGATAAAATAGTACTATTACAATTTTATTAGTAAATGATTCAGTTATTAAAAGTGAATATTTCAATGATATACCTGGATGGATTGCATGAGATTCAAAAATATATTTAACTCATTTTTTTCTTTTGAAAACAAATAAATCAAACCAAGAATTCATATGAACAATATTATATTTATCTTTTTCCAATTCAATATTTAATTTAGAGAAAACATTATAATCGTTATAGTTATAATATTTATCTTTATTTAATCAGATAATTAATATATTATTCAAATATTTCTCTAATGGCTTAATTAAAGTTTCTCACCATCAATTTGTTAATATTTTTATCATTACATAATATTAAATAACAAAATTTTTTTGCATTTGTTTTTTTAGAAAATCATAATTTAATTTTTCATCTATGTATTTTCTTCATTTATTTATATATTCTTCTTTTTCTTCTGTATGTTCTATATACCAAATAATATTATCAGCTAATTTTTTATAATCACCTACTTTATGTAATAAAGTCTTCCCGTTTAATACCTCTCATCTAAAAGATGAAATATTTGGTAAACATACAGCATTTCAAAGTAAAATTGCATCATAAACAGCTAAACATTGTCACTCTTGCAAAGAACTATTTATATAAATTGAAGTTGGAAGATTTAAACTTTTTAAATTATTTTTAGGTCAATACAATATAAAATTGTCAAAAATTCATAAATCATTTAATTCTTCTTTAAAAGTCATTCATCTACTACTAATAAACTCATCAATTTTTCATACTTGATGAATTTTTATATTTGGATATTTTTTTAATACAATTTGTAAAGCCTTTAACATTGTCTCTGGTCATTTTTTAGAAAAGATATGTCAAAGCATTAATATATCATTTTTAGGAGATATTTCTTCTACTAAATTTTTTTTAGAGACAACTAAAGGGACAACAATTCATTTATTTTTGAATCATTCTCTTTCTAACCATTTTTTATCGTGTTCATTTATAACACGGATTTTTGTAAAAAATGGATAAAATAATTTAACTATAAATCTTTTTATTTTATAATGAGAAGAATATTCTGTAGCAAATACTGATTCATGTCAAAAAAATATAGATTTTTTTGTAACAAGTCACATTAATAAAGATGGAATAATAAATGTATTAACATAAACTATTGCATTTTTTGAATTTTTCCACATATATACTAAGGCTTGAAAAATTCATTCAACATAAGTTACTTTAAACCTAGGATCAAAATTTGGATCATCCTCTATTTTTAATTCTTTTCAATAGGATACAATTTCAACTTCATATCACAATTCTTGCATAGCCCGACAAGGCATAAAATGATAATGAGATTCTTTTTCTAAAAGAAATAAAGTTGGATGATATTGAACAAAGTAAATAAATTTCTTTTTCATTAAAATACTTTTAAAAGTTAAAGTTAATATCCTTTCTTACAGCGAGATAATTAGTTACAATAAATATTTCACAATCTATATGACTATATTCTTTAATTTCATATAATGAATTATTTAATATTCTATATATTTTATAATCATTGCATAACATTTCCCAAAAATCCCAAAAAAATACTTTACTAAAAACATTGGTTTTAAAAAATTCAAATTGTATAATATCAATTTTATTATTTAATAACATTTCTTTAGCTCATTTTAATACATTTAATTCATATCACTCTACATCAATTTTCATAAAATCAATATGATTAATATGTTCTTTTTTACAAAATTTATCTACAGTATTTATTGAGATTGATTCACTATACTCCCCTTTGCTAGAAATACTTGCACATCAGTCAAAATCTTGACCAAAATATATTAACATTTCTTTCTCTTCATCTCAAAGTCAAATATTATACAATTTAACATTACAATGTTCTTTAGTATTAGAGAATCATTCATTATAAGTTTTTTTTACTGGTTCAAATCAATAAACATTAACTTTATTTCAAAATATTTCACAAATAGTATTAGTGTAATCTCACACATTAAATCAAACATCAAAAAATGTTATAGATTTACCGTTAAAATATTTTGCTAAATTTTTTATTGTATTTTTTTCTCAATCATTTATATATCAAAATCACATTAATCATAATGATATTTTATGTAAATATTTCCATATAAAATATAAATTTTTATTTGATAATATTCAAATAAATTTAAATATGTATTTATTATTCATCTTTTTTCTATTTTACAAAATAAATTATAATTTTATATTAAATTTCAAATTCAGACTTATCTAATAGCATTGCAAAAGATTTTTTAAAATCTTTTCTTACTAAAATAAAACTAATACTAGTAAAAAATATAATATAATTTTTTATTTTTAAGTTTTGAAAATATATATTTTCAAATGTATATACGGTAAAAATATACTTATTTATAAATGTTGCTATTAAATGTGTTAAATATCATATAATCCTAGAAATAAAACCTCATATTCTTTTTTCAATATATAAATGAAAATAATATAAAAAATTAAGTAAGAAAAGAAAACCTTTTTTATAAATAGATATTTCTCTTCATCTAAAAATATTTCTAAAATTATCAAAAACAGAAGAAAAAGAATTTATAAAATCGTTATTTCCTATTGCAAAAAAATCTTGAATAGGAACTATATTCCGAGTTCATATATTTAAAATATTTTTTCATTCTTTTATAGAATTATAAATTCTATTAAAATTAAATTTATTCAAGAACAAGGTATCAAATCTTAACCTAATAACAATATCATATTTTTTATCATATTCATTGATATAATTATTTTTTATATAATTTGCAATTTTTACTTTATATACTTGTTGTAAAAATCAATTTATATTTCATTTTTTATACATATGAATACAATATTTTTTATTAAAATTCTCATTTATAAATTCTCAATATTTTTCATCAATTATTTTTTGAACTTCAAGACTTTTTATTTTCTCAACTATAGTTGGATTCATTAAATATATTTTTTCCAAATCTTCATCATCTTCAACAGCACAAAATATATCATATTCGAATCATTGTTCTTTTGCTGCATCAAATAAATTAATTTTAAAAAATGGATATGTAGTATCAAAAGTTCTAGCTTGTCATGAAAAACAAAATGCAATTCTTTTTTTGTTCATATTTTTATTTTATAAATTCTAAATAATCACTACATATAAAATCAGGATTTAAACTTATTATTTCTTTAAATCTTCATTTTAATATATCTAAATTTTTACAATCTTCATGAGCTTCTCATCATAAAAGGCCAGGAGATTTTGCATGTAATTCAGGAGTTACAAGTCATATAAACTTATTTTCTTTTTTGATTATATCAAAAATTTCTTTATTGTATAAAGTTTTTTCTCAATTTACATCTTTTCTATCCCACTCATCAAGCCATACTCAATCAAATAAATCTTTATTTTCTATAAATTCATTTATTGTTAATAGAGTTCATCAAGTAGAAAAATTGTATCTAATTATATCATATTCATGAGCTACTGAAGGGAATAATTTTATGTTTGTATTTATAGATTTTATATATTTTGCAGTTTCAATTTTTAGATCAAATATAAATATTTTATTTTCTATATTTTTATATTTTTTCAAAACATCAAGCATTATATTAATATATTTTTTTTCTTGAAATTTAGCCTTTAAATGCAGAGCTGAGTATTCTCAAATATTTCTAAATGAAGAAATATTTTTTATCAATTCTTCAAATCAAATGAAAAAATTTCAATTAAGATTATAATTTAATATTTCTTTTTCACTTAAATCAGAAAAATTTCTTTTATCCTCTCCATTTGTAATTCTTGTTAAGTTAGAATCATGAAATACAAATGGGAATAAATCAGAGCTGAAATTTATATCAAATTCAAGTCAAAATCATCTTTCTAATTGATTTAAAAAAGCTTCTTTTGAACTTTCTGTAAAATTAAAATTTTTATTTAAAGGTTCTAATCATCTATGTGTAATTATTTGCATAAAACTTAATTTTAATATATTATATATATTAGTAATTTATATTAGTATTGTATAATATGTCAAAATTAAATTCTATTTGAAAATTAAACTATATTCATTCTAAATTATCTAATAGAGTTTGAAAGTGATCTAATATTGCATGAGATTTAACATTTAAAATGTTAAAACAAATAGAAAGAATTATAAATAATCCAGAAAAAGAACTTGGGCTTGGATGAATTGAAGAATCCTTATATTTACCAGAGATTATATTCTCTGATATAAATAAAGATATATTTTTTCAAAAAATGCTTTGAATTTATAATAAAATAAAAACAGATAATTTAAATGATTGAATAAATCCAATACCTTTAAATGAAACCAAATGAGGTTACATTATTGCTTACAGATACGATAATTCTTTTACAGATAAAATTTGCAATTTTTCAGAACAAATAAGAAAAATTGCACCATCAATAATTTATGATGAAAAAAATATTCATACTACTTTATTAACAACAGAATTGTCAAAAGATTTTTATCCAAATCAAGATGATTTACTATTAATAATAAATTCAATTAACGAAATAAAAGATTTTATTTATAAAACAAATATTAACTTTTGAATAAATGAATTTAACTCAAATAGTTGATTAATAACATGAATACCTTGAATAAATTTTTTATCAAATAGTCAATATATTCATGAAAGTATAAAAAATAAATGAAAAAACTTATGATTATTATTACCTTGGTGATGACATATAACAACTCATAGATTTACTGAAAAAGTTTCATATAAAACTTTAAAAGAAAAATGATTTTTTGAATTAGTAAATAATCAAATGCCTTTTTGAAAACAAATTCCAACATGAATTGATATATGATATTTTTTTATGGATACTACTTGATTTAAATTAGAAGTTGTTGAATCTATTAAATTTTAATCTATATACTTATCTCATGAAACACAAGGTATTTTAACAACTGTCGTATTTCAATCTTCAAGACATTCAAAATCAGTTGATTCTCAAGGAAGGATTTCTACTATATCTCAAGTTTCATAATAATTATCTTTCATTCTATATTTTCAACTATTGAAAATAGTATATTCAGTAGCTATTTTATGATGATGAGATTCTTCTTTATCTCATTTTCTATATTCTTTTATAGCAACCTCAAACATATCTGTTTTAAATAAACTAGGTTCAAAATCACCTATAAACCATCATTTTGTAAAATCTTTTAAATTATATTTTTTCATATTAAATTTTAAATAAATAACTTCAAATAATAAATTTATCAACTATTTCACTATATTTATCATAAATAATATTATTTACTCATCAATCAATAAATATAGGTATATTATAATTATCTTTAAAAAATTGAATTTTTTTTCAACAATCTTCTATAAATGATTGTCATCCTTTTCAAGGTATAACAGTCATTATTAATATAAAATCAAATTTTTTAATAATTTTCGAAATATCATTTATTTCTATATCAGGATTAATTGCTAATCATACTTTTATACCTTTATTCCTAAGATTATTATTAAATTTTATATATTCATCTTTTTTATAATTTGATTCAAAATGATATGATAGATATTCTATATTTTTAAAATGAGAATAATGATTATAATATTTATGAATATCATTTACCATAAAATGTAAATGTAGTTTTTTATTTTCAAGATTTAAAGTTTCTAATAAAAATGGATTAATATTACTTAAACTTTCAGTAAAGTATCAATCCATTATATCAATATGAATATTGTTAATTAATTTTTTATTTATTATTCTTAAAATATCTCATTCTTTTTGGTTAAGTATTGATATTTCTATTTTTTTATAATCCATATTAAATATTTTTTGATAAATCATTTTCTAGAAATCTATTTAAATCTTCAGGCGTTCAAATTCAATGCATTCTATCTTGTATATCAAAAACTTTTATAATTTTATCTTTCAAAATCATTTCATTATAAACTGGACAAACATAAAATTCTCAATTGGTAGTTATATTTTTTCTTATCATATCTTTTGCTCAGTCAATAAAATTACTTCATTTTTTGAAGTAATAAAGTCAAACAGTAGCAATATCACTAATTGGTTTTTTTTCAGCAACCTCTTCTACATTTCATTTTTCATCAAGTTTAGCAAAAGACCATTTTGGATGAGTAGCTTTAAATGTCATAATAGTTCCATCATAATCATTATTAGTTGAAAAATCCAAATAATCTTCTATTCATCATGCTATAAATTGATCGGAGTTAGCCATTAGTAATTCATCATTATTATCAATATATTCACTTGCTAAAAGTACAGTACAAGCAGCTCATTTAGTCAATGTATCAATTATTACAATATTACAATTAGGAGCAATTAAATTAAGTAAATGCTTTAATGCATATTTATTATAATGTTCTTTTTGAACAATAAAAGTAAATTTATAGTCAGTTCTATTTTTTGGTTTCATATTATCAATGACTACTTGAATCATTGGTTTCCCTTTTACTTCAATTAAAGGTTTAGGAAAAGTATAGCCAGCATTAGCAAATCTACTACCAGCTCAAGCCATTGGGATTACTATATTTAACATAATTTTTTGTTAATTAAATTATAAAATATCTTTAAAAATTCAAGAATAAACTTCAGTTGCATTATTTACAATAATTACTTTTGCTCACGATTTAGTTGCTGCTTCAATTCAATGAGGAGAATCTTCTACAATAATAGTTTCTTCAGGTTTTACTCAAAGTTTTTCCATTGCTAACTCATATATTTGAGGAGATGGCTTTGATTCTTTTACATCTTCATTTGATAATATTAAATCAAAATAATTTAAAATCATAGCTTTATTTAACATCATTTCTATACTATTTTTAACTGCATTAGAACAACAACCAATTTTTATTTTTTTACCTTTAAGTTTTTTTAACATTACTTGTTTTGAAAAATCAACTATACTATTATTATAAATAGCATCAACTGTATATTGTTGTTTCATTTGATTTATAAATTTATGCAAGCATTCCGGAAGTCATTTTTCCTCTGTTAATCTTTTTAACTTAACATGAGTTGGTAGTCAGTCATAATAATTTTCATGTTCCTGACGAGTAATAGTAAAACCAAATAATCATAATGCTTTATTTAAAGCTTCATAATGCCATTCTCTAGCATCAATAAGAACTCAATCCATATCGAAAAGTACTGCTTTTATCATAGAGTTAAATTATTAAATAAATTTAAATTATTTCCTTTATAACTTTTGCTGGATTTCAAACAGCAACTACTCAAGATGGAATATCTTTGGTAACAACACTTCAAGCTCATATTACCGAATTATCTCATATAGTTACTCATTTAAGAACTATAGTCCTAGCTCATACCCAAACATTATTTCATATTATTATTTGTTTAGCTTTTCATCAGTCTGCTTGCATATATATTTCTCATTTTCTAAATGCATGATCAGATGATTGTAAAAGTACTCAAGGTCAAAACATAACATAATTTCATATAGTAATTTTTGAATCAATAGAAGGTCAAGCATTTATACTACTAAATTCATTTATAAAAACATTGTTTCAAATTTCTATATTTCAAGTCATTCTACAATATTTTCAAATTTGAAAATTATTTCAAATATTTATCATTTTTGCATATCTTATTTTTGGGATATGCCAAATAATAGATTTAGAAAATAATCAAATTTTTACTCATATTAATTTCAAAAATAAAATTTTATAAAAAGTTAATATTCTAAAAATATTTCAAATAATTATATCCATATTTTTTCTCTTATAAATCATAAACTTTCTTAACCACTCATTCCCATCATAATTCCCTATCACTAAAGCATCTTCATTTTATTCACATTTCAATTACTTTTTCTTTGTTTTCAAGCATAAATATAATGTTTTCTACTAATTTTGCAATATTATTTTTTTCAATTATTAATCAAGTAATATTATTTTCTACTACAGAAGAAAGTTCTCATACATCAGTAACAATAACTGGTTTAGAAAAAGCATAAGCAACAGGAATGACACCGCTTCAACTAGCATCTAAGTAAGGCAATACTACAAATTCTGATTTTTCAAAATATCTATAAGCCTCTTCAGGTTCTATATTGTAATTATATATTTCTAAATTATCTTTTAATTTTTCAATATTTTTACTATATTTAGTCAAATTACCAGGTCAAGCAATAATTAGCTTAAAATTTGGATTTTTTTCTTTTACTATAAACAAACTTTCAAGTAGTAAATCAAGTCATTTATAATCAACTATTCTACCAAAAAACAAAAAAGTATTTTTTTCTATTTCTCATCATTTTGAAAATACATCTTTGAAAAAATTATAATTTCCATGAACTATAGAAATAACTTTTTCAGGATTTATCTTATATATTTTTATAACTTCTTGTTTTAGTTTATCTCCATGTACAAATAGTTTATCCGAAAGATTCCTCAAAACTTGGTTTGTTTTTTCTGCTATTTTTCCTTGTAAACTAGTTCCCTCTCAACTATGTAATATTGGATCATGTTGAGTCACATATATTTTATATCACAACATTTTAAATAATCTAGAATAGACTATGTACCAAGGATGATTATCTATAAAATGAACTATTTCTGGTTTAAATTTAGTTATTTTGTAAATAAGAATTATATGATTCCAAAAAGATAAAGAATCAAAAATAAAACTCTTTAAACTCGGATTAGTTTTTATTTTTATAAATTTTATATTATCTTTATATAAAGTTTGATTGTAATACTTAGCAATAGCAACTTTCAAATCTACATATTTTGATAATTCATTACAAAATTGTGATGAATAATGAAGCATTCATCATCTCGGAGTCAAATTAAAAACTAGTACTTTCATTTTTTATTTTATCAAATTATAAACTTCTCAAAATTCTCTAAATGTTTGTTCCCAAGAAAAAAGAGAAACTGGAATATTTGATGTAGACTTAGTATCAATTGAATTTACAGATTGTTCTATAGCTAATGAAATAGCTTTTACACTTCTTGGGGCTACAAGAAGAAATTGAGCATAACGAAGTATTTCCCTAGTTCATCACACATCAGTAGCTATTACAGATGATCATGAAATAAGTGCTTCAATTACTGTCGTAGGTAATCATTCTTGTAAACTAGGATTTATAAATATATGAAGTGAGGGCAAAAATTCTTCTCTTACTTTAGTTACTGGTATTAATCAATAAAATGTTACATTTTTAGAAATACCTAAAGATTCTGATAATTTTTCTAATTTTTTTCTATCTGGTCCATCTCAAACTATATTCAACTTTACTTTTTTTTCTCAAGTATATTTTTGCATAAAATCAGCAAAAGCATTAAGTAGAAAGTCTACTCATTTTAAAGATACAAGTCTTCAAACATATCATATATTTATTTCAGTATTTGATTTAATAACTGATGTAGGAGTTGGTGTTATTCCACGATAAATTGTTCTTGTTTTTTTAACTCCAAATTCACTATAAACAAAATGTTCACAAGCTTCACTTACAGTTATAACCTCCATAGCATTTTTCAAAGTCCATTTTCAAAGACTATAATCATACCATTTACTAACTTTTTCTATAAGTTTACTGCTTGAAACAACAAAACCACTACCGTGTTCTATATGAATCCACGGAATTCTTGATATTTTAGCAAAAATTCATCCAATAAAACTAGAAAGAAAAAAACGAGTATGAGTATGAATTATATCAGCTTTCCATTTTTTTATTTTCCATAATCAAATCCAGAATGAAGGCATCCAAAACATAGGAAAAGGAAATGAATGTACTATATCAAAAGCTGGTAAAACAATAACATCATATCAATTTTCTAATCTATTTCACTCTTTTTGTCAACCAGAAAAAGTAGCTATTAAACATTTTCATCATAAACCTACATAATTTTCAGCCCATTCTTTTGCATACATTTCTACTCAACCAGAATGAGGATCAAAATATGGTACAAAATGAACAACTCTTTCTTTTTTAGTTGATTCGTTTTTTTTACGAGTATTTAGTAAAAAATTATATGCATTTTTCATACTATCTACAGTAGAAATCTTAACCTTCCACCCTAACTCTTTTTCTGCTTTTTCTGGATTACTAATAGGAATAGCTAAATCAATATTTCTTCTTGCTATCACTTCTGTAGAAAGTTTTTCTCAAGTGATTCATTCAACTACTTCTATTAACTCTTTAACAGATAATCAAGATCAAGTTCATAAATTCCAGGTATCCCATATTCATTTTTTTTGATCTAATATCCAATTAAAAGCTAAAACATGTCAATCAACTAAATCACACACATCTATATAATCACGAATAGCTGTACCATCTGGGGTAGGAAAATCATCTCCATAAATATATAATTTTTGTTTTTTTCAAAATACTACATCAAATATATTTGAAGCCAAACTTCAATGATTTGAACGAGGAAAATCTCATAAATTTCAAGAACTATGTGCTCAAATTAAGTTAAAATATCTAAGTATAGCACTACGAAATCATTTTTGTTTTGAATAATCTTTTAAAATATTTTCAACAACTAATTTACTTGTTGCATATGGATTTGTAGTCCCTAATTTCATATTTTCTGTAAAAGGAGGAGTGTTTGATTCATCATAAACAGAAGCTGAACTTGAAAATACTATATCATGAACACCATAACGATCCATAATATCCAAAAGTATCATAGTTCCATAAATATTATTTTCAAAATACATATATGGATATGTTGTACTTTCTCAAAAAGCCTTTAATCATGCAAAATGTATAACTCAATCAAAATCATATTTCTTAAAAATTTCTTCTAAACCTTCCCTATCTTTTAAATCTACCTCAAAAAAATCTGGTTTATATCAGATTATTTTTTCTATTCAGTTTAAAATACCTAATGAAGAGTTAATTAAATTATCTACTATTATAGTTTTATATCATGCTTTTTCAAAAGCAACAACGGCATGTGATCAAATATAACCTAATCATCAAGTTATCAATATAGTTTTTTTCATTTTTTTATAATTAACAATAATAATATTCTTTTATAAACTCTATTAAATTTTAATTCATATTTTTCTACTTATTATAAAACCTCCAACAATTTTCCAAACTTTTTTCTAAACTTATTTTAGTTTCCCAATCAAGTTCATCCTTGGCTTTCCCGGGATTACAATAAAACTCTCATAAATCTCAGTTTCTTCTATCAACAATTTCAAAATTTATTTTTTTTCAAACTACTTTTTCTGCTATTTTTAATATCTCTAAAACAGAAACTCACTTACCTGCTCAGAGATTATAAACTTCAAATAACCCTTCTGAGAACGGTTTTTTTTCAAGACTGGTCTCTAGTAGTATTTCATAAGCTTTCAAATGCCCCTCTATCAAATCAACAACATCTATATAATCTCTAACTCAAGTTCAGTCAATCGTGTTATAATCATTTCAAAAAACTTTTAGATGAGGTAATTCTCACTTTGCTACTTTCATTATATAAGGTAGTAAATTATTTGGAATACCATTTGGACTTTCTCAAATAAATCAAGATGGATGTGTTCAAATAGGGTTAAAATATCTTAAGCTAATTGCATTAAATCAAATAAAATTAGATAAATCTCTTAATATTTGTTCTATTAAATATTTAGTTTGTGCATATGTATTTGTTGTTTTTCAAGTACTTTGAGTTTCTACGTATGGAATCTCATTATCAAAATCATAAACAGTTGCACTACTTGAAAAAATAACATTTTTTACATTGTATTTTTGCATACATTCAAATAATCTGATACTTCAAATCACATTGTTATCATAATATTCTAAAGGATTTTCACAAGACTCTCATACAGCTTTTAATCAAGCAAAATGAATAACTCAATCAAAATTATATCTTTTAAAAATATCTTCTAATTTTTCTCTATCTCTCAAATCTACATTAAAAAAATCTGGTTTGTTAGAGATTATTTTTTCTATATTTGAAAGTGTTTCTATATTTGAATTTGATAAATTATCAACTATTACGCATTTATATCAAGCTTGTTCAAAGGCCACAACAGCATGTGATCCTATGTAACCTAGTCATCAAGTGATTAATATAGTTTTTTTCATTTTGCTATTTTATATATATCTATAAAGTATTTATTATAATTTCTTTAAAAAATTTCAAATTATTTTTTCAAGATTCTTCAAATAGAAATATTTCAACATCATTAGTCAGATCCTCAAAATCTAATTTATCACAAAATTTTAATAATTCATTTTTCGTTTCTTCCAATGTAGAAAATCCTAATTTATCCTTTATGTAGTCTAAATTTGGTTTTGACTTACTAAGTAAAAATACTAAATCAAAAAAATCTCTTCATTTTGGTCTATTTCTATTGAAAATTGCATAAATCTTTTGAGAAGTAATTATATCTAGTGGAGTTGTATTTATAGAAAAAACAAGTCAAAATCTATTTAATATACTAACTTCAGGTTTATATACAAAATTATGTGGAGCTGTATCAATTTGAATCAATATCTTTTCATCTTCATAATTACTAAATCATAAATCTTTTAAAAGTTTTGGAATTTTTACACTACACCTATAAGCTCATTTAAATATAGTTTTTATCTCAATTTGAAATCAATTTTTTTCTAATTCTTTTTTTATGATATTTGATAATTCTATAAAATCATTATTTTCTAATCAAAAATTATCAAAATCTAAATCTTCACTAAATCTAGTATTATTATGTACAATTCTTAAATTTGTTCATCATAAAAATGATAATTTATTAGCATATTTAGATTCAAATATAATTTTAAGTATTAGATACTGTAAATATTCTTTGAAAATAAATTGTTTAAATTTATACAATTCTTTTGGATAATATGAAAGTATTTCTTCTAACTTAATCATTTTTAAGTAAATCTAAAAAAATAAAAATTGTTTTTTCTAACATTTTATTATCAAATATTTTTAAATATTTTAATAATTTATTTTTATCTAATTTTTCTTTTAAAATAGTATAATTTAATCTCAATTCTATAATATCTTCTTTAGTCTTATATTTTTTATTTATATAAAAGAAATCGAGTATAGTTTTTTCTATATCAGCTATATAAAAACTAAATTTTCAAAAATTAATACTATCGTATCACCAAAATAAACTATTTTTGATATTGTGATACTTAAAAATTCAAATATCATTTGAATAAATTTTTGTTCAATTAGTTGAAAATGCAGTTATATATACTACCTGTTCTGGAATTATTCAATAATAATTTAATGCTTGAAAAGATGAAATATAACTTGGAAAATAAATATTATTTGATATATAATAAAGTTTATTTATATCAATATCCAAATCTGAAAAAATATAATATTCTTTTATTAATTTCTTGATATATCATTTATTTTGCCAATAAGTAAGATTTTTATTATCAAAATTGGGAAAATTTAATAAAATCTCATTTTTACTAATTAAAATATTTTTTCAAAATGTTGATTTAAATTCTAAAAAATTCATATATTGTTTTATATTTTTACTAAAATTCGTAAAAATAATAATCATTTTTACTTTAAAATCAATTTTATTTCACCATCTCTCTTATAAAATCCTTAGTATCTTCTAAACTAAAAACTTTTTTAGTTGTAATTCATAATTTATTCAAAGGTGGATAATCATTTCAATCTGAAAAAATTCTATCTCAAATAAAGATTATTTCATTTTTATTTAATCAAGTCTTTTCCATAAGTTTTTCTATTCAATATGCTTTATCAACTCATTCTCTAGTGATATCAATAGAAGTGTTTCAAGCTACAAATATATCAAATCATTCTAAATCTGGTTTTATATAACTAACGATTTTTTTTCTTTTTGAAAAATCTGGATCATAAGCAGATTTTAATTCTCTAGCTGCTTGCTGTCACAGTGTAGCATATGTAATTTGTGTTTTTCTATCCTCAACTAAATCTCAATATGTCTTTTCTGGTTTTAATCATAATTTTTCAATTGCATTTTCTAATACATTTATAATATGTTTTCTTTCACTTTTAGTAAAATCTAAACTATATAAACATTGCCAATCAATATCATTATAAATATACATTTTTGTTCAATTCGTCGGACAAATATACAGATTTTTAAGTAAATTTTCATCATCTCAAAGAAATTGCAAAATCTGAATTTGAAATTGAACATAATCTCAACCTGAGATAATTCAAACTTTGTATTTTTTAAGTAATTCTTTGAATAATAAAACCATATCAGGTTCCATTTCTCACCTACTTGGAGTAAGTGTACCATCCATATCAAAAACAAACATTTTAAACATTGGAATAAGATTAAAAAGTATTATTAAACCACCATCTTATCTTCTATAGTTGATTCTTTTTTCTCATAAAGTTCTATTTTTTTATTTTTATTGAAATCATAAAGCATAGGTGCTGCTATAAATATAGAACTGTAAGTTCAGATTAAAGTACCATAAATCATAGTAAGTACAAATCATTTAATTGTTTCAGGTCAAAATAAAAGTATTGCAACTAGTACCATAATAACCATTAAACTTGTATAAATACTTCTTGCTAAAGTCTCATTGATTGATATATCAATAATATCTTTAAAATCTTTTTTATCTTTTTTTGTGTGAAGTTTTAAATTAGATCTAATTCTATCAAAAACAACTATTGTATCATTGATACTGTATCATAGAATTGTAAGTAAAGCAGTTACAAAGAATGTATCTATTTTAAAATCAGGTAAGAAATTTGATGTAAATACATAAAATCAAACAGCTACTATAATATCATGAAATAAAGTTATTATGACTATAGAAGAAAAAGATAATATAATTCCCCATCAATTAAGTATTCATGAAAATGCCCAAGCTAAATATAAAGCTATTCATATAACTGTTATAAATAGAGTTAAAATCGCAGTATTTTTAATATAATCTCAAAAACTTTTTCATATATTGATATATTGGGTTTCTAAAATAGTAGGATCAACTTCCTTAAGAGACACTAATGCTTTACGCTTAAAATCATTTTTTAGAACATCTAATTCTACTTCTCCAATTGAAGGATCAAATCATGCAATAATTGCAATTTTATTTTCTCATGTTATCTTATATACATCAACTGAATTAATTACCTCTTTTCAATCTTTTAGAATTATTTTTTTTGTATTTGATACTATATCTCTAGCTTTATTAACCTCAAGATTTGTATAAGTATATTCTGTTTGAGTTCAACCAGTCATATCAATTCACAAATTCAATTTAAAAACCATTAAAAACAATAAAGCTAAAATAGTCAAAAATCAAGATATAGAATAATAAAATTTTCTATTTTTAATAACTTGCAACATAAAAAATAATTAATAATTAAAAATTAATAATGAATAATTAAAGTAAAATAAACACTTTTATATTCAAGATTTTATTAAATATACAAAAAAAAAAAAAAAAATCAAAATAAACTTGTAAAATCTAGTATAGGATGTAGAATAAAGAAAAAATCCTATACCCCTACTTACTTTCTAACTTAATTATTTTGCATAAAAAATTACTTGCTATAATCATAGATTATCTGATGAAATTGATAATTTTTTTAACTATTGTATTATGAATTATATCTATTTTTAAACCAGAATTAGCTAAAGACTTAATAGCTTGGATAGAAACAATAGTTAATACATTATGATATTGGAATTATATAATAGTATTTTTAAGTTGACTAATAGAATCATTTCCAATACTTTGAGTTGTAGTTCCTGGACAGAATATACTATTAATTGTAGGATGATTTTTTGCAAAAATAAGCCAAACAAATTTGATTTATGTTATTATAATTGCCTCTATTTGAGCAATTATAAGTAATTATTTAGGTTACTTTCTTTGAAAATATTATTGAGATAGATTTTTTAAAAAATACTGAAACTGGTTTGGTATATGACTTACAGAAGTAAAATATCTTAAAAAATGAATTAAAAAATGGTGACCTTTAGGAATAACTTTCTGAAAATTTCATAATCTTACAAGAGCATTTTTACCATTTATAGCTTGAAGTATGTGAATGAGTAGTAAATCATTTTTTATTTATAATATAATTTGATCTATTATTCGGGCTACAACAATAGTTATATTATGAGTTGTATTTGCATCTTATTATGAGACCATTATAGATTATATGATATATATAATGCTTACAATTACTTTAATAATTGCATTTTACATATATAAATTCAAGAAAAAAGAATTTTTAGAATATGTAAAAGAAAAAAATGAAGAACTAGAAGAACAATTTGGTGATAAAAAAATTAATTAGTTTTCTTCAAAAGTTGCCTTAAGTCAAAGTTTTTCAGCAAGTTTTGATAATATTCTTATTTGTGTTTTTTTATTTAAATTTACTATACTCTTAAATAATCTATAAATAATTCAATCAGTTCATTTTACATTAAGCATTTTTATATCTGCTTGTTCATAACACTGTTCCAATGTTAATCTTCAACATTCAACTTTATTTTCACAAATTCACATAGTAAATTTTATTTTTACTTTTTCTTTTGTGTTATTTTTTTTATTTAATAAATCAATTAAGAAATCTCATTGATCCATCTTTTTATTTATTCTTTCTGAGATTCTATTTATTGTATTAGAATAATTTCATTTATCATCAATTTTAACTATTATACAAAATTCATCTCATGATAGGTGAATAACTTCTCCTTCATCTTTTCTTACAGATCATCTTAATAATTCTCAGAATTTTTTTAAAATTTCATCTCAAGATATATGTCAAAAAGTATCATTTATATATTTAAAATTATCTAAATCTGCAGCCATAACAGAGAAATTATCATCTCAAGCATGTTCATTAAAAACAGTCCTATTTTTACATCCAGTAATTCTACTTGTATATTTATAATCTATTTCATCTACTTTTTCTTTTATTACTAAAGCCAAATCCTCCATCAAATATTTTAATATATTTTCTTGATCATTACTATATCATTCAAAATGAAATATTATTTTTCATCAATCTAATGTATTCTTCACACACATAGCTCATGATGTTGAAGTAATAGATCTAAAACATTGATAATTTTTAGACTCTAAAGTTTCTTTTTCTATTTTAGGAACACCAATTCTTAATAAAAAATCTTCTGTACTTAAAAATGATTTTCTTCATTTATCCTCATTAATATAATCAATTGCTCAATCTGCTTCTCATAATAAATGATATATGCTAATTTTTATTCATTCTTGTTTAAGTATTTTTTCTTTACCATTTAGATAAGTTTCTAATAAATACTTTATCTCTTTAAATAATTCTTCTTTTTCAAAAAATTTTTGTTTTTTTAATTTTCTTGAAATTCTTCTAAATAAAATTGTTAAGAACTTGTTTTCTATCAATGAAACAAGTTCATCACTTTGAATTTGTGTATTATTTCTATTAAATGCAGCATTTTTCAAAATAAGATTTGTTATTGAATCACAAAAATAGCTTATATATTTTGGAATTCAATCACTTCATAATTTTAATATTTCTCTTAAATTTGATTTATTCATTTGTCATCATTCATCTTTTATAGAATTCATATATTGAATTGATTATTTTAAAAAGTGAATAATAATATAGGTATTATATATAAAATGTCAAGTTAATTTGATTTAATTTGATTAATTATAAGACTTTTAGTATGAATTATTGAAAGAAATAATTTAATAATATATCTTTATACTAAATCATTTATCTATATCTGATTTTATTCTAAATTTCCATTTATGTGTATCAATTATTTTTTGAACTAAACTAAGTCAAACTCAGATTCATCTTTCTTCTACATCTCAAACTGATTCTTTTTTTCATTGATAGAATTTTTCAGTTATATAAGGAATTTCACTTTTAGTAATTCATTTTCAATTATCAACAAAATCTATATAGTTTTTTGTAATATTTATTGTTAAGATAGTGTCATTTCAAGCATATTTCAAAAAATTTCAAATAATATTATGAATAAGTTGTTTAAAAAGATTTTTATCCAATTTAAGTTTTAAATCAGTTAATCATGT
>DHWA01000057.1 GCA_002412935.1 Patescibacteria group bacterium UBA5194
ATATTAAAATAATTTTTTGTTTGTTTTTTTCTTTTTTTTCTAAGTGGCAATTGTAAGGTAATACACAAACTTAAATTTAAACTAAATTTGTTATATGTACATAAACTATGCAACGATTCAGGGATTTTTAAGGGGATGAAATCCCTTAAATTCTTTTGTTTTACTTTTGGAAGCAAAAGTAAAGAGTATTTTAAAGTAATAAAATATTAGGTTTTTATTAGTGATTATCAAATATTTTTTGGAATTTGGCTTGACAAAATAATTAAACATTCACATTTATCATATTACCACTCTCATATTTTTTTAATCCCCTGTAAAATATAAAAGTTCATAAAGAAAGAAAAAACATACTTCATAAAATAAGTCTTATAAGTCCAAATAGAGTAAAATTAAGAACAAGTTCAAATTGTCCATAAACAGTGAAATACACTGGAATAATAGTCATAAAAACATATTTTAAGATAGTTCAATCAAAAATTCAGGGTGGATAATGACTTGGTCAAAGTATAGATTCAAAAACTCACCTAATGATATTTCTACTACTTCAAATATAAAAAGACAATGAAATAAAGATAAGCATAAAGCCAAGAAATGTGAAACTTCAAATAATAGACAAAAACACAATTTCAAAAATCATAATTATAGTTAGATTTGGTATCAAAAACATAAGTATAAATGAATACAATATATCTCAAATTGCTGAAATCATCATTGAACTTACAATAAGTTTAATTAAGAGATTTTTTGGTAAAAGCATATAATTATCTAGTCTTCCTTCTTCTATCATCATTCATATTTTTGAATATCAATTGAAAAAAGTATGTAAAATTCAAAATACCATTACCATTATAGAAAGTAAAATAGCAAATTTTCATATATCAAGTCACCCCATTGTTCAAAATATTCTAAAGAAAAATACCCAAATCAAAAAAAACATAAAATCATTTACAATCATCCCAATAATTTGAATAATAAAACTGACTTTATATTCCATTGCTGATAATATATTTAACTTCCAAAAATGTAATATAAGTTTTATAGTTTGCATAATATAATTTTAGAATATTAGTTTTTTAATTTTTATCATCAATTTATCGTAAGTTTTTTGCTAGCTTTATCAAAGAGGATAATACAAGAGAGTATAGTAAATATAAGCCAAAATAATTGAATAACCAGATACTTTAAGAAGATATGCAACTCAAAAGATACAAAAATCAATCAAGATGTATATCAAAAATATGCAAATGGTGAAGCATAAGCTATAGTTTGAAGTAATCAAGGTAAAAATGGAATTGGTAAAATATTTCATCAAAAAATCATATCCAATTTTGCATAAATAAATCTAAAAGCCTCTACGTCTTCAGTATAAAAAGCCAAAATAGCTATAAAAGTATAAGAAAAAAAGACTACTAACATAGATCCAATTAAAAGCAAAAATCATCCGAAAAATCAAGCTAATGTAATTGGAAAACTACCAATCATCAAAAATCAAATTGATAAACCAAAAATAAGCCCAAATACTACATTTTGCATAAATACAGGAAAAAATTCTAGAAATTTAAACCAAATATAATTTATAGGATTCAATAAATATACTCATACTTTTCAACTTTTTACATCTTGGCTAATTTCATCTATAATCCTTGGTTTTGATGAAGAAACAATTTGAGTAATTATAACCGCATAAGTTATTTGAGTTATATTGTATCAAAAAATCAACTCATTACTTGAATAATTCGAATAAATATATTTGTATAAAGTTATAATTACAATTAATCTCAATATTAAAATAATATTTAATCAAACTATATCTCTAATATAAAAAATATAATTTTTGTATGCAGTTAATAATATTGATAATATCTTTTTCATAAGCAATTTCTAATAAAAAGTCTTAATTATATCTTCCATAGTTGGTTCTGTGATATTTATATCTTCAAAAAAATATTTTTTTGATAACAAATCTAGTACCCTAGATAATATAATTTTATCGTTTTTTATCTCTAGTTCCAAATAATTTCATTTATTTTCTAATATTTTTACTCATTCTCAAAATTCAAAATTGTCATAAGATTTTTCAAATTTTACTTTTATAATTTTTGTTTTTATATGATTTTTCTTTAATTCTTTTATATTTCAATCATAGATAACTCTACCATAATTTATGACAATAACTCTATCGCATATTTCTTCTACATCTCATATATCATGAGAAGTTAAAAAAATAGTTGTGTTTTCTTCTCTATTTATTTTATTGATAATATCCCTCAATTTTTGCTTTGCTATTATATCAAGTCAAATTGTAGGTTCATCTAAAAAAAGTACTTTAGGATTATGAATTAAACTAGCAACTACTTCACATCTCATCCTTTGTCCTAGTGACAATTTTCTAACTGGTGTATTTAAAAACTCTTTTATTTCAAACTCATTGATTAAGAATTCTATTCTTTTTTCATAATCTTCTTTTTTTATATCAAAGATTTTAGAAAAAAGTAAAAATGTATCTTTTGCAGTCAGATGATACCAAAGTCTTGAAGTTTGACCAAAAACTGCTCATATTTGATATACAAGTTTTTTTCTATCATTTGTTGGATCAAGTCACAACACACTAAGTTCTCATGATGTTTTCGTTAAAATACCTGTTAACATCTTAATAGTAGTTGATTTTCAGGCTCAATTTGGTCATAAAAAAGCTATTTTTTCTCAAGCATTTATTTCCAGATTTATTCAATCAACTGCCTTTATTTGTTTATATTCAGGTTTAAAAATTGATTTAAGTCTGTTAATAAATCATGATTTTTTCACTTCAACTTTGAAAGTTTTTTCGAGATTTTTTATAATTATTTGTGACATAAAACTATTTTATTAAATCTATATAAGATTATTTATTCCGTTTTTACTTAAATTTTCCATAAATATCTACATTCATATAATCAACTGTAAAATTATATGGAATTCAAGGAATATTTATATTATCTATATCTAAATCTTTGATATAACCAGATTCAGTATCAATAAGATGTATATGATTATCTCCTACTAATTCATAAAGTGCTTTATCTTGTATTCAAATAATTTTTGTCAAAACTCATAGTTTTGTCATTTCCTCAACATTTCTATAAACAGTCGATCTCCCCACTTTTGGATATGTTTTTTTTAATTTTTCAAAAATATAATCAACTGTAAGATGATTATTTTTACAAATTTCTTTTATATCTAATAAATAAGCATGTGTTTTCATAAATACCTTTTTAAAAATAATATTAATCATATAATAAATAAAAAGTGTTTAAAATCAAATTAAAATGAGAATAATTATTATTTAATATTTATATTTAGCATAAAATAAGTATTTCTCTATTATAGGAATAATTCTTATTTTAAAACTAAACAAACAAGAATAACAAAAAAAGAGTTTTAAAACTCTTTTTTTGTTATTCTTGTTATTAATTATTTTAACAAACTATCAATCACCTTTTTAAATTGATCAAATGGATAAGCCCCTGAGATAACTTCATATTCTCAAGTTTCATTGTTAATTAATATACTTGCAGGAGTTCAACTAATACCAAAAGTAGAAGTTCCTAATGATTGTTGTTCTAATATTCTTTTGTCATACTTTCAGTCTGATATACAATTTACAAGCTTATCATTATCTGCTCATAAATTCAATGCCTCTTGAGTTAAATAAACTTCATCTGAATTTTCATCTTTATATGCTTTTTCTAATAAAGAATAAAAAGCATCACTTCATTTTTGTTCTGCAAGACATTCTATAACTCTAGCTGCTGGCATTGCATTTTTATGAAATTCTAAAGGAAAATGATTAAAATATTTATTAACTTTATTTCCATAAATTTCTTCTATTTTTGTTAGTACATCAGAATTATGTAATTTAGCACAGAAAGGACACTCAAGATCACTATACTCTATCCAAGATATTTTAGCATCTTTATCTCATTTTAAATAAGTATTTGCTTTAATTTGATTTAAGATTTCTTTATCTAAAACTAAAAATCACTTATCACTTCTAGTAATAAACGGATTAAAGTTTGATCATACTTCTAAAGTAAATTGTTTATCTTTTAATTCTTTTAAATAAGGTTGCATTTGTCATTCATCATTTATATTATTTGTAGATAAAATAATTGCAGGAAGTTTTGTTATCTCATTTTGCTTTAAATAATCAGAAATTCCAGTATCACTAAAATCTTTTTCTACATAGCCAAAATCTTGTAAAAATGGGACTAATTTTAATTGATTTACTATTTCTGTAGTCATACAATTTGTACATCTCTTATCATCTATAATTGTTACAACTAAAGTTTTCTTTAATTCTCTTTTAGTCAACTCTTCATTAATTATATTATTTAATGCTATAAGTTTTCATAATAACACTTCTTTATTAGTATCACTTTTTTTCTCGTCTTTTTCAGTACTATTTATCAATGTTTCGATTTGCTTATTAAGTTTTTTTAATTTAGTAGTACTTATTTTTGTTAAATTTATTTTTTGTTTAAATTGTTTTTCATATTTTGCAGAGTTATTTGACACATTCATTATTGAATAAGCATTTACATTCAAAGAAAATAAGTAAGAAATAGCTAGCATCAGAGCAAATAGTTTTTTCATATATTTATTTTTAATAATTAAGTTTATTTATTATATTTATTTATCTTTTAAAGATTAAATATTTTTTTATTTTTCTATTGACTTTTAATATATTGTATTTATAATGCACTTTATATTAATTAATATTTTTAACATATGCTAAGCAGTATAAGAACAGACATCACAAATAAACAATATAATAAAGCTTGATACGATATGAAGAATTCTCAAACAGATATTCCAGATTGAAAAATTGAAGAATATAAGATGACTGAAACTGATATATTAATTTATGAATTCAAAAAATTAATAATTCATACTGCTCTTGAGAGAGAATCAAGAAATTTATGAATTGATTGATTTGATACTTCATGTAAAACTAAAAATTCTGAAAAAATTACTAGTGCAAGTACTGTTTATGATAATAACATAGTTTCTAGAGAATCATTAAGTGTTCCAACTAAAAATGAAATAAGAATGACGATAACAAAATTATATGAAAAATATTTTCCTTGAGAATGAAAAACTGTTGTTTTTGATAGAACCTGGAACAATAGAGCTCTAGTTCAGAATATATATAGATATTGTTCTGAATGACAATACAAAAACTTTATGAAAAGACTAGAATCTGAATTAGATAGATTTTCTAAAAAATGATATAAACTACAAAATTTTTTCTTTTTTATATCAAAAGAGGTTCAAGAAGAAAGATTAAATAAAAGAAAATGAGATCCTCTAAGGATGCACCGTTTTTCAGAATCTGATGGAAAAGCATTAGAAAAATACGATCAAATAAAAAGAGAGATATGAAGATTAGCAAAAATATACGATAAAGCTTGAATCCCTTTTACTCTTATTAATACTGAAAATGAAGAATTATGACTTATAAATTTACTAAAAGCAATATTATATGATTTAGATTATAGAAAAAAATCAAAAGAAATCGATTTTACTCCTGATAAAAATATAGTTATTGCTTGAGTTGATGAAATACTTAAATACACAAGACAAACAAATAAACCAGCTTAAGCTGGTTTATTTGTTTTAACTAAACTTCACCTTCACCTTTGTCCCATCTCAATCTTCACTTTCAAATTTTATTTTCCATTTATACAAATCTGATATTTTCTTTACAAGTGATAAGCCTATCCCAAATCATTCAGTATTTCTTGATTTATCTCACTTAAAAAATCTATCAAAAATCTTTGGTAGATCTGATTTTTCTATTCAAATTCAAGAATCTCTAATCGTAAGCTCTCCTGATTTATAAAAAATATCTATTTTTCAATCTTGTTTATTGTACTTTATAGCATTTCAAATCAAGTTTGATAAAAATATATACAAATAATCTCTGTTAGCTTTTACAATTGTACTTTTTGTGATAGTTATTTTTGTTTCTATATTTTTTTCCAGTAATTTACTATTAAAATCCTTGATTATTTCATTTATCAAATCTAATAAATTTATACTTTCTGAAATCTTTCTAGAATCTATATCTGTTAAATTTATAAGTGAATCAATCAATGAATTTAATCTTATAACTTCTTTTTTCAGCTCCATAGTCATTTCTTTATCATATTTTTTCGTATCATTTATAAGCTGTATATTTGAATGAATTACTGAAAGTGGAGTTTTTAATTCATGTCATACATTGTGAATAAAATCCTTCATATCCTTTATATTTGCTTCTACTGGCTTCAAAGTCTTGTCCACAAAATTGTATCAAACTATATATAAAAGTATAGAAAATAAGAAACTAATAAACACAAATCCTAGTAAATCTTCTAGATAATCTCCAAAACAGTACCTCATTTTTTTAAATAATATAAGAGTATTTTTTGATTTTTCTATATTTATCTTTTTTATTAAAAATTCTCAATCTTTAGTTATTTCAAAGTATATGTCTTGACTAAATATTTTTGAAACTATATCATTTGAAATTTCATCTTTTATATCACTATTTATTATATTTTTATTACTATCAACAAGTATAAAATTTATAAAATTTTGAGGTATAAATCATTTTTTTTCTATTATTTCTTCCATTTCTAAAATAGGGGCTCATATATTTACTCATTTTCTAAATATATTTTTTCTAATCTGATTAAATCAAATCATAAAGGTATTTTTATCAAAATCATCATTTTCAATAAATTCTATAAAATCATTAAAATCATTTTTTTCAAATTGGTATTCTTTATAAAATTTTCAAGTAAAATACACAAATCCCAAAAATAGCACAAGACAAAAAACTATTACAGAAAATATAATAGTAAGTCTTTTTTTTGTTTGTTTTAAGTTATCAGTCATAAAAATAAGGATTAATTTTTTATTTTATCAAAAATCAAAATCATTTTTTTGTTTCTATTAGTTCCTTCCCTAGTTTTTTTCTTAGGTATCCTATATATACATCTATTGTTTTACTAAACATGAAATCAACTTGAAATTCTCACCAAACTTTTTCGTAGATTTCATTTCTCGATAAAGCAACTCATCTGTTTTGTGCTAAGTACTTAAACAAATCATATTCAAGTTTTGATAATTGTACAATTTCTCAATTTTTTGTAACTTCAAGTTTTTGTAAATCAAGTTCTATATCATCTATTTTTATCAGAGTATTGCTACTATTTTTCATTTTCCTTCTTAAAATAGCATTCATTCTAGCTAAAAGTTCATCATATTCAAATGGTTTTACAAGATAATCATCAGCTCAGGTATTTAATCACTCAATTATATCTTCTTTTGTTCATCTAGAAGTAAGCATAATTATAGAAACATCTTTTTCTCTTTCTCTTATTTGTTTACATATCTCAAGTCAGTTTATTCAAGGTAAATTTATATCCAAAATCACTATATCATAATATTTTGATATAGCTTTTCTAAGTCAATCATCTCAAGCCATTGCTGCTTCAGCAAATATATCCCTAGAAATCAAGTATCTAACTAGATTTCTTGATAGTATCTCGTTGTCTTCTATTACTAAAACTCTCATAATAAAATAATTAGAAATTATACTCCCTTGTCATTCCTGCGATTTTTCCCGTCATTCCTGCGAAGGCAGGAATCTATTAAAAGTTACTTATCTTTATCTTTATCTTTATTTTAATTATATTGATTAAGAGGTAATTAAGAAATATTTTTATTGATAATTATTAATAATGATTATAATGAAAAATAATTAGTTTTTATTAGATTTATTTTGTATTTTATTTTTAAATTAAATAACATAAATATGCTTAACATTTTTTATTTTATTTTTATAATCATGTTATCTCCTTTTATATTTTTTACGATAGCTATAATTACTATTTCAAAAATAAAATTAATCTATAGGTCACCAATAATTTTTGGTTTAGCAACCAGTGGATTTATGGCTTTATATCTAATACCAATGACAATGGGGATTGGAGAATTACATACCCCATACACATTTTTTGGAATTATACTTAATATTCCTACCTTTATATTAACATGATTTTTAGTACCTGATACTCCTGATAATGTAGATACCTGGACTTTTACTTTTTTCATTTCATCAGCTATTGCATGGTTCTTTTATGGTTGGCTTATTAAGACATTAAGTAATCAATATTCAAAAAATACAACTGATAACAAGTAATATAATACCGCGAGAAATTATAAATCTAAATTTTTTATCTTTTTTTTAAAAATTAAATGATTCCATTATTAAGTTACCTATTCTATTTTATTGCTGGCTCAGCTTCGCCTATTCAAAGAAGACGGTTATCTACTAGAAAAAACATTGAAAACAAATGACAAATAAGTTTAGCTTTCCATGTTATGCTGATTGTTACAACCTTAAGTTTATTTTTGCCACTTTTTGAACCTTTTTATATTCAAGGTAATGTTTTTTATTTAATTATTTTAGCCTTATCTTGTGGTATTTCTGGGGCAATTTACCTTATCTCCTATTTTATTGCACAAAAACATGTTGAAGCTGGAATTAGCACTCTAGTAAATAATATCTATACTCCAATAACAATAGTACTTGCAACATTATTTTTAAATGAGAAATTAACAACTATACAAATACTCTGAACATTTTTTCTACTTATTGGAATGGTAATTGTATCAAAACAACACAGAATAGGAAGATTTAAATTTGATAAATATTTTATGTTAATGGTTTTATCAGGTATAGCACTTGGTATTATGCTAACTGCTGAAAGAACTCTTCAAAAGATGACTTGATTTACAGCTGGTGCAATGATGAGTTGGTGATCACAATGTCTATTTCTTTGAATTGCAACACTTATAACTCATAATAAAAATCAATACTCAAAAAAAGATATAGCAATTACTTGAGTCTTGAGATTTCTACAATCTCTATCTTGGGTTATACTTATTTTCGTTGTTGGGAATTTGAGTCTAGTATCAGCAATTACCACATTCAAGATTGTTGTGGTATTTATTGCTGGGGCTTTATTTTTAAACGAACGAGAAGATTTACCAAGAAAAATTATTGGTAGTCTTGTTGCTTTAGTTGGGTTATTATTAATGAAATAAAAACTATGATCTAATTATTGAGATAACATTGAAAATCCCTAAATAATATTTATATGAAATGAAAAATTGCTATAGTAACTAATGGAGGCGGAATGAACTGTTCTTATTCTGCTTGAGCTTTATGTAGTCTAGCAAAAAATTATAATCTAAAAGAGCCTGATTTATTAATAGGCAGTTCAGGGAGTACTGGTTCTTTGACATATTATTTAACTCAACAATATGATGGAATTAAAAATATTTGGACAAATTTATTGACTTCAAAAAAATTTATTAAATTTCAAAGATTAAAAAAAATTATGGATATTGATTATTTAATTGATGATGTTTTTAAAATACAAGAACCTCTTTATATAAGTAAAGTTAATAATTCTAAAACAAAACTTTTTATATCATCTACTGAATATAAAAGTGGAAAAGTTAAATTTTTTTCCAATACACATGAATATGATATTTTTGAATCCTTACGTGCATCTAAAGCTATTCCAATTTTATACAACAAGAAAGTTAATATAAAAAATACTGATTATATTGATGGTTCTATTGGTGCTACAGTATTAATTAGCATAGAGAAAGCAATTAATGAAGGTGTTAAAAATATAATCGTTATTTGTGATTGGAAAAAAATATCCACTTTAACAAAAATATTTTTAAATATTTATTCAATTTTTGTAAGTAATGGTTTACGCTCATCAATAAAAAAGTATATTAATCAAGATATTTCATATTTAGAAGAAAAGGATTTTCAAGATCTAAATATAATTTTTATTTATCCAAGTAGAAAATTAAAAACTAATACACTGAACAATAAAAAAGAAAATTTAGAAGATTCATTTGATTTGGGGTTTGAAGATGTTAGAAAAAACAACAAATTAAAATTATTTTTAGATTCAATAGGAGAAAAATAAAACTAAAATTTCAAACAATATTTCTATCTAATTAAATAAAATCTAGTTCAATATATTTTCTAATTCCTAACTTTATAAAAAATGTCATTTACTCTAAACTTACATACAAAAACTTTATTAAATAATTATTTAGAAGTATTTCCAAATGAAAAAAATGAGAGCTAGAACATTATCATCATGATTTTAGATATATTTTTATATTATGAGATAAAAATAATGATGTGAAAATTCAATTAGAAGAAGTGCATTGATTTAAGTGGTTACAAATAAAAAACGATATTCCCAATTACTCATGAAATAATGTGTTGGAGAAAATAAGAAAAATAATTTAAGAGGAACTAATGAAATATATAATCTAGTATAGATTACTATTGACAAATCTAATAAATTTAGTAGAATAATCAAATATTTTAACCTACTAAAATAATATGATAGAAGTAAATACTCCTGAAGAATCTGAAAGACATATTTCACAACCAAAAAAAGATTCTTATATCGAACAAACAATAAGACAAACATTTGAAACTTTAGAAGGTAGAATAGATCAATTTTTAGAAAATCCACCAATGCAACCTAAAAGAGAAATTGGTGAATATATTGGTGCCGGAGAAAATATATTAAAATGACATGATGAGGCAATTTGACATGTTCAATCAGGCTGAGAAATTATTGTAAGAAGTGAACATCCTCAAGAGTATGATGGAGCATCTTGACTTTTAGATAGTTTTTCTATTACACTTGAAAGTGAATTATTTAAAATAATGGAAAAAATGAATCAGGAAGATTTTAAAGAATACCTGAAAAAAAAATCTGAAAAGAATGTAGAATATTATTGTAAATTATTAGATTTAAATTTTGAAGATTTTTATAAAAATATAAGTTATTCCTATTGGAAAAAAGTGGAAGGAGTTAATAGAAGTATTGTTGCAGATTCTGCTATTCCTAATCGTTATCATATTTTCACAAGTGATATTAATGAATTATCTTTTCCTAAATATTTAGTTATTGAGAATGGAGAGATTATCACAGATTATGATAAGACTAATAAAAAAATTACAGAAATAGCACAAAATAGTGTTTCTTTCTATGAAGAGAAAAGAAGACTTCAAAAATTTAATCCAAATCATTGTCCTATTATTGAATTTCAAACAGATAAAGCATATAAAAATCATCCTCTTCAGTATCACAGAACAAGAGATATGGAAGATGCAACTTTTACTCTTGATAGAGATTTAGAAGAGAGTGAAATTGAAGCAACATTTATAAGGTGAGCAACATCTCCTGAATGAGAAGTATTTAGAATATTAATAAATTATCAAGTATGAGCTCAATATTATCATAAACATTTTTCAACGGAGTTATTAAATTATCAAATAGATTGTCTAATAAAAGAGTCTTATGGAATTAAACCTAATAGACAATCTCCTCAAGAGATTTTAGATGAAGTATCAGCATTATCAATAAAACCAAATCATATACCCCACTGGGGGCAAAATGGTACTATTATTGATGCTGGATTAAGAGATCCTATTTTTGAAGATATTATGACTAAAAAAAATGAAATTGTAATTTTATTGAATGATAGAAAAAGTATTTTTTATAATATAGGAAATTTCCATATTTCAAAATCAGCTATTATAAATCCAAGATTAACTTTAGGTATCCCATATGATTTTATTAAAGAAAAAATGGATGATTTTACCAGAGGTATAAAAATCAAAGTGGTTTCTGATGGGAAAAAAGCATATTTGAAGCTTGAACCATAAATAAATAAATATTTATTAACCATACAAAATATGAATACAAATTGATTAGAAAGTAATATTGAAGAATTAAAAGCTGAATTAGATAAATATAAAAAAAATCATAATGAAATCGGATTATATTTGAAAGGTTCAAGAGATAAAATAAATATAATTTTAAAAATAACTCCGTCATGAACTGTTATATGTGATTGATATGAATATTCATCTATTAAAGAATTATATAATGAATTAAATTCAGATATAGAATGATATAAAAATCATATTTTTTTTAAAGAAGAATGAAAAAAATTACTAGAACAAGGATACCAATTTTTAAATTATGATGATGATATTATGACTACTAATGAATCTAGTATACTTAGGTTTTCTTGATGATCTTTTGTGAAAAATAATCAATTGATTTCTATTTTATGAGGAGTAATAAGAAAATATACTATATTAAGTGAAATAAATGAAGATGTAAATCCAGAAAATAATAATATGCTTAAAAAAAAGGATTCTATATCTCCTAGTTGTTTTCTATATCATGAAAATTGAGAGCTTTTTTTTATTACTAACAATCTACATTCTATTACCAAAATCTATAAACTAATGGAACAAAAATAATAACTCTAATTATTAAACTTCATAAACAAAAATTTTTCACTTATAATCTTTCTCTTCAATAATTATTTTATCAATAAATTTTTCTCCTTTTATTTCAAATTCACTTACATAAAAAAGTGTTCAGGGCTTACATTCTGACTTTATTTTTATCCATATTTTGTTCATAAGATAAGGAATCAAGAATGAATAAATTATATCATATATAGAGAAGTCCTCCTTGAAAAAATTATTTTGAATTAAATTATAATCTAAATTATTCCTCTTTCTTCTTTTTAATGCAAGATTATATGGTTTTGGTGAGTTTTCAATTCAATACACTAAAGCTTCTGGAAACTTATCTTTTACTGCTTCAAGGATTTTTCAATCTCAACATCACAAATCTACAAAACTTTGTCATTTTTTAATTTTTAGTATTTCTATCAATTTTTTTGTCTTATAATCTGTACTAGGAACAAAAGGAACTCAGTATCAAAATATGGTTTGCATAATCATATTTACCATAAAATTAATAATAAATATAATTATTAATATTACTAATAAAAATGATATAATTAAAACCAACTCTTTCATTATCTCATTCATTGCTTATAAATTATTATTTTAAAATATTAATTTAATAATATTTATTTATTTTTTTTGTCAATTACAAAACAAAAAAGCACTAAATTAAAATTTAGTGCTTTTTTTGCTTATAACTTTATATTTAATATTATGATTTTTACCTTCTCATCCCTTTCATCCCTTTTCAATGTCATTCTGATTGAAAAACATCTAATTTAGCTTGTTCATCAGAAGTCAAAGTAGTTCATGCTTTTTTCTTTTCTAGAATAGGTTTTATAGTTACCATTTCAGCTTCTCTAGTTTCCCTTTCTAGTTTTTTTTCAGCTCTTTCTTTAATTATTTCTTGTTTAGTTGTTTCTTCTTCAGAAGTTAGAGTAGATCAAGCTAAAACTTTATCTATAACATTCTCGTGTGCTTCCATTTTTGTTTTTTGTTCAGTCATTTTAGTTTCAAAAAAAGTTTGTTTTTCAGCATCTGTCATTGATTCTAATGCAGTTTTTTCAGCATCAGTTAATGAAGCTCACATAAAACCTCTTTCTCACATTTCTCCTCACATTAATCATTTTTCACCATTAAATCATCTTCATATTCATATTCATTTTCAAATTGGTCTATTTGCTTCAAAATTATCTAATTTAGTTTGTTCCTCTGCAGTCAATGTAGTTCATGCTGTCTTTTTATCCATTATAACTTTAATAGCTTCCATTTCAGTTTTTTGCTCAGCTGTTAAGTTATTCATTCTATTAAATCATCTTATAGTATTTGTTATTCAAGAATTTGTTGAATCATTAGCAAACGATACAGATATACCAGTGACGGCAACAGTTGCAAGTAATAATCCAGCTATGATTTTTTTATTTTTCATATTTGTTTAATTAGTAAGTAAAAATTTTTTCTTTTATTATATAAATTTATCTTTAGTGGCCTTATAGTATTTTTTTAATTCTTATTTTACATATTAAGACAAAAGATTAAATTATTTTTAATAAAGAAAAAGTTTGTTTTTATTTTAAATGTAATCTCGAGGTTACTACTTAATTATATTTATCTTTTTTAAGAAGTATTTAAGTAAGAAATAATTAAGAAATTATGGCATAAAAATTGCTAATTATTCAAATCTTAAAGCATCAATAGGTCTAAGTTTAGCTGCTTTATAGGCTGGTAATATACCAAATATTAGTCATATTCAAAGAGAGAATAAGAAACTAGTAATTATAGAATTTGTGGAAATAATTGCAGCTATTGAGAAGTAATTTAATGCATAAACAACAGCATAACTAAAAGTAATTCATATAAGTCCCCCAAGTATACTTAAACTTGATGCTTCAGTTAAGAATTGTAAAAGTATATCTTTTTTTCCTGCTCATATTGCTTTTCTAATTCAGATTTCTTTTGTTCTTTCTGTAACTGATACAAGCATTATATTCATAACTCATATTCATCAAACAAGTAAAGAAATTCAAGCTATTCAACTTAAAAGTAATGTTAAAGTTTGTGTAATAGAGCTGAAATTCTGAAGCATTTCTGACTGATTTCTTATTCTATATGGTAGATTATTTGGATCAGTAACACTCAAATTTTTTTGTAATAAAGTATCTATTTCTGTTTCTTTTGAAGTAACTTGTTCTGCATCTGTTACTGCAATAATTATCTGAGAATAATATTTTTGTCATGTTATCCTAACTGAAGCTGTTGATATAGGAATAAAAATAAGAGCATTTAGTGTTGAATTATCCTCAATTACTCAAACAACCTCAAAAACATTATTTCACATCTTTATTTTTTCTCAAACAGGATTTTTTTGAGGAAAAAGTTCAGTTACTATATCTTGTCCAATAACGGCTACTTTATCTAAATTATTTATATGTGATTCTGTTATATTTGAACCGTAAATTACTTCTACATTTTTTGCTTTAAAATAATTTGTATCTATCCCATAAACTTGAGCACTCATATCACTTCCACCATAAACTAATTGTCAATTTGAAGTAATAATAGGTAAAACTGAATCAAGTCACTCAATGTTATCTTTTATAGATGAAACAAGTTTTGCTGTCAGTATATTTGTTGCTGTTGCTCTATCTCTTGATCATCAAGCTCATCATCAAGGAGATATTGTAAGTATATTTGTTCACATTTCTTCTATTTTCTGAACTATAGTTTGAGTACTCCCACTTCAAATTGCATTTAAAATAATTACTGATGAAACTCATATAATTATTCAAAGCATACTTAAAGATGATCTAAGTTTATTAGCTTTAATTGACTCTAGTGAATTTAGTATATTTTCAAATATTGTTGTAAACATTTATAAAGTTTAAAATATATTGTAGTTCCTTCTAATTAACAATTAACCCATCCTTAATCAAAATATGTTTTTTAGCATATGCATCTATATCCTTTTCATGAGTTATCAAAACAATAGTTTTTCATTCCTCATTTAATTTTGTTAATAAATTCATTATATCTTCTCCTGTTTTTGTGTCTAAAGCTCCTGTTGGTTCATCAGCTAAAATCATTCATGGATTTACTGCAAGTGCTCTAGCAATTGATACTCTTTGTTGTTGTCAACCAGATAACTCATTTGGTTTACTATTAACTTTATCTTCTAATCACACTTTTCTTAATGCTTCTAAAGCAATTTTTTCTCTTTTTGATTTAGAAACACCTTGATATGCAAGCGGTAACATAACCTGTTTAATGACAGACATTCTTGATATAAGATTATAACTTTGAAATATGAATCCTATATTTTTTCATCTTATATGAGATAACTCATCTTCTTTTTTTCAAGTTATTTCTAATCAATTAAATATGTATTTTCAACTTGTCGCTACATCTAGCATTCATATTATATTCATTAAAGTTGATTTTCAACTTCAACTAGGTCACATAATTGACACAAAATCTCAATTTTTAATTTCCAAATCAACTCAATTAAGAACATGAACAATATTTTCTCACATTTTATAATCTTTTGTAATTCATTTTAATTTTATCATAAATTGTTATTAATAGATTATTTTTTATTTTTACATAATTTTAAAACCCCCCTGGAGGTCAAAAATCATTTGATGATTTATTACTACTTGAAGAAGATGATGTAGTTGATGTTTTACTTGATGTTGAATCTCCTCACCTTGATGGTACACTAAATAAAGAATTTGATGTAGCAGATGTTGAAGAACCAGATACATATTCTTGAGTTGCAATTTGGTCTCATACATTTAATCAAGAAGCAATTTCTGTCATCCCATCAGCTGAAATTCAAGTTACTATCTCTAGTTCATTTTGTTGTCAATTCTTTATAACAGTAACATATTTCTTTCCATCTTTATCTGTTATCGCAGAAGTTTTTAAAACTAAAATATTTTCTTTTGATTCAACTATTATTTCTACATTTGCAGTCATTCATGAAAGTATTTTTTTATCAAAATTTTCATCATCTAAAATAAGTTTAACTTTATATGATACTACTCAAGAGCTTTGAGTTGGTTCAGTATCTATTGAACTAATTTTAGCTTTTACATTTATACTTGAATATGCATCAAAAACTATATTTGCTGACTGTCATAATTTCACTTTTGTTATATCTATTTGATCAAGCATAACAGTTATTTCTAGTAAATTTGGATTTTCTATATATACATATTTATCTGTATCATTTACCAAATTATCTCAAATCATATAATCTATTTTTCTTACAACTCAATTAAAAGGAGCTTCAAGCTTATAATCATCTAGATTTTTATAAGCACTTTCAAGCTTTAATTCTGCCTGTTTAATTGAATTTTTTGCCTTTTGTATATTTTGTTCTGTAGGTCAATCCAATAATTCCTCTAAATTCAATTTTGCTATTTCAACACTTTTTTGTTTTGATTCTAAATCTTTTTCTTTTGATTCTAATGATATATCATAACTTTGTTTTGTTGTTTCCAAGTTTTTTTCACTACTTTGTATATCTTGTTCTTTCTTTTCTAGACTAAGTTCACTTAATTTGATAGATGCTTCTTTTGAAGCTATAGAATTAGAATTTGATTCTGTAACTAAATCTGTATTAGTTAAAGTATTCAATGTATTTATTGATGATTTTATAGAAGTTATTTTACTTAGTGAACTACTTCTATATGACGACATTGTACTCTTTTTTGATTCTATATCAGAACTTGTAAGTGCTCATACACTTTCAATACTTGCATCTAAAGTCTTATATATATAATCAGTTGTCTCTGCCAATTTTTCATAAGTTAAAAGAAATTCTCCTAATAATTCTTTTATATCAACTAATTTTCAACTATAATCATATTTACCTAAATCAGTCTTTATTTTTGTATAAAGACTAATCGATTCCAACAAAGAACTAGATGCTGCATTTTTTACTGCTGCATTTTTAGCCCCTAAAAAATCTTCATATATATCATTTTTTTCTTCATTTTCTGGCGTTACTCACATTATATAATCTGATTGTTCTATTATTTTTTCTATTTCTGCTAAATTAGTTTTAAAAGAATCTTCTATATTTTGGACTGTTGTACTTTTATTTGATACTGTATTACCTAAAGAATTTGCTTGTTCTTTTTTTGTTGTTTCTAATTCATTTTTTGTAAGTTCTAAACTAGCTTTAGCTGAATCTAAATCTTTTTTTGAATTTTCAATACTTTTTTCAAGTTCATCTAAAGAATTATTTTGTGTTACTTTTAAATTTGCTAATTCTTTTTTAGCAATAGAATAACTATTTTCAGATGAAGTAATAGAATTTTTTGATTGTAATATCTGACTCTCATCTGGACTATCATAAAGTTGATCATAACTTAAATTTGCGTTTTCTAAATTTATCTTTGCCTCATCAATTGAATCATATACATCACTACTATCAATTTCAGCTATAATATCTCATTTTTTAATAGTATCTCATGCTTTAAAATTTACTTTTGTAATTGTTCATTCTTTAGTAAACTTTAAACTTTGTTCATCTACTAACTCGGATACTCATGAAACCTCTATAGAATTTTTAATACTTCATGTTTCAACAGTTAAAATTGTTCATGAACTTGTTTTTGTATTTGAATTATTAGAAGAATTTAAAAAAGTATTATAATTAACACCTAAAATAATTAAAATTCCAATTATAAAATACTTTTTAATAAACTTAAATTTAAACATAAGTAAAAGTTACATAATAAAATATAAAGTATAAAACTGTCATTCCTAGCCTGACTAGGAATATATAAACTCTCAAAGTTCATTCTTTGTTCTTATAATATATAAAATAATAATTTCAGAACTTATGAAATTATTATTTTATATTACTATAGATTCCTATCTCTGTAGTAATGATAAAGCAATCTTAGTTACTTCAAGTAGAACTAATAGAATCTTGAGTTCTATTTCATTGAAAAGTTGAACCTGATCTTGTTCAACTTCAACTTCTTGCTGGCAAGATATCTCTTATATTTTCACCTGCATCAAGTTTATTTTTAAGTTCAGCTAGAGTTATTCAAGCTCTATCTGCCATTTTTTGTAATTGATCATCACTCATTATTGAAGTATCAAAATTACCTCACCTTGTTGTTATTCAATTTACAGATTTTTGATTTGGAAATATCATTGATCATTTTCATGTATAAAGTCAATAAAAATACATAATTCCAACTCACAGTAATAATCCTAAAACAAGAGAGATTATTTTATCTCTCATAATATTTTCTTTCATAAAAAAGTTTATAGTATAAATATTAATATATTTATACTATAAACTTTTTATTTAAGAAGTGATTAAGAAAAAATACAATTTTACTTAGCACAACGGAATCACCAAAAATTAGCTAAAGCATCATCCGCCCAATCTAAACGTAAAGCAAAAATTCAAACAGTACTAGCACCTAAAGCTGATCATCATCTAACAAAGATATTTGAAGTTACATTATTTATTCATCCTACTCATTGATCATTTCAATATTGGCCACTTCAAGGTCAACAACCTCAACGTCAACAACCTGGTCAACCTCATCATCAAACAACAACATCATCTCAAGTAATTATACACTCACTCCATTCATCAATAATTAAACCTCAACAAAGATCCAGAGTTGATAAAATTGTATAATTACTTCAATCTAAAGTATTTCATTGATTTACATGTTCCCGAACATTTCAAGCTAAATCCCGTATTTCTTCTCAATTCGAAAGTGTTAGTACATTTCTTGATTTTCAGTCACCTCTTTTTTCTAAACATTCTGTTCAAGTTGGTTCAGCAGATGAGCCATCCAAATTTCAATCACATCACATAATTGTATCATCTGATCTCCCATTATATATAAATCAACTTCACGCACTATTCCCTGACCAATTACTTCATTTTAGTTCTATATTTCTTGCTATTGTCATCCATTCATCATTTGTTATTAGATGATATCAATCACCCATGGATTTACATAAATTTATTGCTTTAAGTTGAGTTAAGTAAGCTATAGGATATCATCATGCTTTAGATACTATATCTATTTTTCATGAACTATAATCATCTGTTTCCCGAATTGTACCATCATTAGTTGTGATATTATTAATTGTTTCATAACTTGCCTCATATTTCATTACACAAAATCCTGGTTGATTATAATCTAGATTACCAGGAACTCAGATAAATCATTTAGGACAAGAAGTAGGTGATGATAATCATACTCAATTATGATAAATTGACTGCTGTAGTTTTTGTAAAATTATTCAAGTTCAATACATATATTCATCTCCAGTATAATATGCTTTATATGAATCAGGAGTTGTAACTATATCAAGTCAATTTGTTCTAAGAGTTAGATTATCTTGTATTGGTAAATTTGAACCAGTCTCTATAAGTAATCATAATTTACTTCAATATGGCTTTGGTATTCTATCGTTTAAATCAGCACTAACCTGATTTATAAATCAATTATAACTTAAATTATTATTATTTTCAAAAAAAGCAAGTAATTGTATATTTCTTGTGTTTTTATCTATAAAATATGTGTAATAATTATTATCAAGTGGATCTTTTCATCACTCAGTAATTCATAAATTTGATAATACTTTTTCTCATACATATCACTGATATCATACTATTACTCAACTTGCATATATTGTAACCATATTATCAGGTAATGGAGGTCTTTTATTTATAAATGATTTAAATGCTTGATTTATCATTTGTATCTGAGATATCCTAGTCGCATCTCTTGATGTAATTATGTAATTTGTATATGATACAAATCATACTGTTCATAAAATTACTAAGATACTTATAACAACTAATAGTTCTACAATAGTAAAGGCTTTGTTATAAATAATATTTTTTGATATTTTAGTTTGCATTTTATATTACTTATATTAAAAAATAAATAATCTAATTATTTAAGTAAGTTTAATTATTTTTCAGATTTGTAAAGTTTTATATTAGATTATTTGATTTTATTTATAAAAAATGGTAAAATTATTGTAATTATTATTAATATTTAAAACAAAATGTGAATATTTTGAAAAGCTAAAAATATATTAATTTCAAATATATTAAATATAATTATTATTTTTATAGGTATTATAAATGTATATTTATTATTTCATTTTACAGATATCCAAAAAACAGGAGATACAACAAGTATATTTATATCAATTTTATCAGTATCTATTGAGTGTTTATTTATAATATTTTGTATAGATATGTTTTATGATACACCTATAAGATCATTAGTTTATAATATAAAAAAAGCCCTTTTAACAAAAGATAATATCAATATAAAAAAATCATTAAATCCAAATATATCATATATAAATAATTTCTTTCTACAATTTTTAAATAGTTTCAAAAATATTAGAACTGATTTTCTAAAATGAAAAGAAATTAAATGAGAAGTAGAATTAGCTCGTGAAATTCAAGAAAAACTTTTAAACAAAAAAATTATTTATCCTCCTTCTATAAATATAGTTGCAAAATCTAAACCACTTTGAGAGATTTGATGAGATAGTTTTGACATAATACAAAACAATGATAATTATTATATATATATATGAGATGCTACATGACATTGAGTTTGAGCATGATTTATAATGGTTATGGTAAATGCTCTTATAAGTGCTCTTACAAAAGTTTATATTTCTTGAGCTCAAATACTAATCAATGTAAATGAAACATTAAAACCTAGAATTAAGGCAAATCTACTTATGAGTTTACTACTCGTTAGATGGAATGAAAAAGAAAAAAGATTATTTATGACTTGAGCAGGTCATGAATATCTAATAATTTATAAGGCTAAACTTCAAAAATGTTTTAAAATAAAATCTGGTTGACTTGCTTTATGAATGATTAAAGATATATCAAAAGTAACAAAAGAAAAAGAAGTTCTGTTTGAAAAAAATGATATAATTGTACTTTATAGTGATTGAATAACTGATTCAATAAATAGTATTGATGCCTCAGATATTAAGGAACGATTTTGAGAAAATAGATTAATAAAAGCTCTAGAAACTTCTCCAAATATGAAATCTAAAAACTATAAAACAGCTCAATGAGTGTTTAATAATATATCTATTGAATTATCTAAATTTATGTGATATAAACATGTTCAAAATGATGATATAACTTTAGTTGTACTTGAATATAAATCAGAAGACTATGATAAGTTAAATGATTTTCCTGAAAATATCTTGAGTGATAAATCTATAATCACTGAATGGAAATGGTAAAATAATTTCATAATAACTATTTTAAAACTAAAGTATATTTAAAATTATAAAAAAATTTTAAATATTCAAATATTGAATTATAATTGATTTTATATAAAAGATTAAAAATAAAAATAATATTAAAAGTTTGTATCATACATCCTAATTTCTTATAAGAATGCCAGAACAAGAAAAAATACATATTCAAGAAAAATTGATAGAATTGATAAAAAAAAGATACCCTTGAGATACATATAGCTATGATAAAGAACTAAAACCTATACTTACTCAATCTTCTATTAATAAATCAACAAATAAAAATGAAGAAATTCTAAATGATAGAAATGAAGAAAAATTTATACTCGAAGCTGAAAGTGATTATAAAAGTGCTTTAGCTTATGTAAAAGATATAATATCTCCAGCATTTATGAGAGTTTATCCTGATAAAATCAAGATAAATGATGTATATGCTAGAACATTTTTTATCTATGCCTACCCAAATTATCTAGAATGAAATTGGTTATCTCCTATAATAAATTGGGATGTTAAGTTTGATATAAGTCTATATGTGTACCCTATTAATTCCAATTTTATACAAAAATATCTTAGAAAAAGATTAACTCAATTACACTCAGAAAGAAGTATAAATTCTGACAGATGACTTATATGAGATCCTGCTTTAGATGCTCAAATCCAAGATGTAGAAGAATTTAGACAAAAATTAGCAAGATGAGAAGAAAAGTATTTTCATTTATGACTTTATATAACTTTATATAGTGATAGTGAAGAAAAATTAAATAAAATATGAAAAGATGTAGAGATATTACTCGCTTGAAGAAATGTATTACAAAAACAAAGTTTTTTAAGAGCTGAACAATGATTTACATCAACTGGTCCTTTTGCTCGTGATGAACTTGGTGTATACAGAAATATGTCCACAGGTTGAATTTCAACAACATTTCCCTTTACTTCATCAACTCTAAGTCATGATGATGGTATTTTATATTGAGTAAATACTCATAATAATTCTTTAATTATATTTGATAGATATAGAACTGAAAATGCAAATATGTGTGTATTTGCAAAATCTGGTTCTTGAAAATCTTTTGCTGTAAAACTTGAGATACTTAGAAGTCTGATGGTATGAACTGATGTAATAGTAATAGATCCTGAAAACGAGTATAGAAATCTAGTAAATGTTGTTTGATGAAGTTATTTAAATGTATCTCTAAATTCAAATCAGAGAATTAATCCTTTTGATTTACCTCTTTGAGTAAAAGACCAAGAAATAAGACCTGGAGATTTACTTAGAAATGCAGTTATAAACTTGCTTTGACTTATGAATCTGATGCTTGGTAAAATAACAATTGATGAAGAAACAATTCTAGAAAAGTGAATCATAGCAACCTATAGTCTAAAATGAATTACCCTTGATGATGACAATGCTGTATGAAAAGAAATCCCTGTAATGAAAGATTTACAGGAAGTACTTGAGACTATGGATTGAGCTTCTGGGCTTGTAAAAAGAATAGATAAATATACAAATTGAATATTTTCTTGAATTTTTAGTCAACCAACAAATATAGATTTACAAGAATGATTACAAGTATTTTCAGTAAGAGATTTAGATGAGATACTTAGACCAATTGCCATGTATGTAATTATGAATCATATCTGGAACAAGATAAGAAGTTCTATGAAAAAAAGAATGCTGGTTATAGATGAAGCATGGAATATAATGCAATATGAAGACTCTGCGAAATTTCTTTATTGACTTGTAAAAAGAGCCAGAAAATACGGTCTTTGAGTTACTACAATTACTCAAGATGTGGAAGATTTCCTCTCTAGTCCTCAATGAAAACCGATAGTAACAAACTCATCTATCCAATTACTATTAAAGCAATCTCCCGCTTCTATTGATGTATTACAAAATATATTTAAATTAACTGAACAAGAAAAATACATACTACTAAATTCAAGTATATGACAAGGACTTTTCTTTGCCGGAACTGAACATGTATGAATACAAATTATAGCGTCTCCTTATGAGGAACAAATAATAAGTAAGACGGTGAAGTAATTTGAAGTAATAATTATTTATTATAATGAATTAATTCTTTCTAGACTTTATAAAAAATAAATTTGTGATTTTAAGTAAATAATATATATTGAAATAGTTTATTTTTTAACTATTTCAATATGAAACAGCTTCTTAAGTATTGATTTGTTGTATTTTTAATTGTTTGAGTAATTTTTTGAACAATTAATGTTTTTGCTAACTATTCTAATAATAAGAAAATTGTTTTAAGTGAGAAGTATAACTCAAAAAAGATAGATAGAATTAAAAACTCTATCAAACAAAAAAATAATTATAGGTTTTTAATCAACTCTAATGAAACATTAGATAATATTAAAGCCTTTTTTATTGCCCAAGATAAAAAAGTAAAGATCAAACAATACTGAGATGATATTTTTATGGTAAGACTTTCAAAAAACAGTGTTTTTTTAACTGATATAATAACAGATATAGATAATGGTATATTGCCCACAACTATCTGAAATTACACAATAATTCAACCTGAAATAGTAGAATGATTAGGTTTTTTAGAATGAGAAGAAAAAGAAAAGTTATGGTGAAATAATTTAATTTGAGCTGATTTGTTTCAAGAAGAATTACAAACAAAAAATAAAATCAAAGTCGCAATATTAGATACAGGTATAGATTATACTCATATTGATTTAGATAATAACTATAATCAAACACTATCATATGCCTTTGTAAACGAAGATACAGATGCAATAGATGACAATGGTCATGGTACACAAATAGCATGAATTATCTGAGCAGAAGTTAACTGAGCCTGAAGATATTGAGTAAATTCAAATTCAGATTTAGTATCTTTAAAGGTACTTGATACAAATGGTATATGAACTAGTTATGATATATTAGAAGCCATAGATTATGCAAAGATAAACTGAATTAAAATTATAAATATGAGTTTTGGATGAATTTGAGATCCAAGTACAAGTGTGGTTTGTGAAGCTATTACAAATGCAAAATCTAACTGAATTTTCACAGTCGTTTCAGCATGAAATAATAATATAGATATATCTACAACTATACCAGCATGATGTAGTGATAGCATAGTAATATGATCATTTGATCAAATATGAAATAAGACAAGTTTTTCAAATTATGGAACATGAGTTATATATGCTCCATGAGTAAATATATACACAACAGATTTAAATTGAAATTATAAAACAGTTAAATGAACATCGTTTTCAGCAGGTTTTGTAAGTGGATTAGTAGCTAAAGAATTAGCTTTTAGTTGAGGAATAAGTTATGATGATTTAAACTATAATTTAAAAACTAATTATCATTTAGAGAGTTATAATTATAGTAATGATAATGATTCTATTTCAGAAACTAATACTATAATTACAAATGATTTATATTACAGATTTCAGGATTTAAAATATTTATCAACTGATTCAAGTAATATATATTATGCTGATAAATTAAATAAAGAATATATTTATAAATTAAATATTGATTTTAGTAAAATTTTAGCTCCTGAAGATTATTATCTAAATAATCCGGAATTTATCTTTACAAATAAAAATAATTTTATACCTGAGTACTTTAATTCTTGAGAGTTTATACCTGTTGAACAGTATATAACTGAACAAAGTATAGAAACTAATAATAGTTCTGATATAAATTTTGAAACAGATGCTTCAAAATTTACTTCTATTTGAAAAAATTATATTGATTATAAATTTGACCAAATATCATGAGAAAAAATACTAAATCTTCCTTGATATGTATATTATGAAGATGAAACTTATTTATATTATCAAAATGAAGATGATAATTATACATTATATAGAATTAAAAAAGATTGAACTGAATTAAATTGAAACAAAATAATTAATATAAGATCTGTATATCCTAGTATTGTTGACGAAAATTATGTATACTATCAAAATAGTAGTGATAATTATAAATTATATAGAATCAAAAAAGATTGATCAGAAGTTAATACTTGATGAATAAAATTAATAAATATTAGTTCATCATATCCTACTCATGAAAATGAAATTTATATTTATTATAGAAATAGTGAAGATAATTATAAACTATATAGAATCAAAAAAGATTGATCAGAATCTCAAACTGCATGAACTAAAATTATTGATGTAGATTATTCATATCCATTTTTTAATGAAGTATGATTTATTTATTATCAAAATGGGAATGATAATTATAAAATATATAAAATAAAAGATGATTGAAGTGAATTAATAACTTGATGAATAAAAATTATTGATAATACTAGATTTCAATATATAGATAATGATGTTAGTTACATATATTATTTAGATCGGGATATTACATGATGAATATATAGAATTAAAAAAGATTGAAGTGAATCAGATTGATTCTGAACAAAAATAATGAATGCTCAAGAAAATTGATTTTTTATGATATGAATGATGTATTTTGATTGAGATTATATATATTATACTGAAATGGAAAATCAAGATAAAATATTTAGAATCAAAAATGATTGATCAGAAATATCTATTTGAGCAACTCAGATTACATCATCAATATATAATCAAATATTATTCATAGAATGAGATTATATATATTATTCTTCACGGGAATTTTGATGATGAATCCATAGAATCAAAAAAGATTGAACTCAAAGTGATACAACCTGAACAAAAATAAATGATATAAGTTCTTACTATAGTTCTAATGATTTAGATTATATTTATTACTTAAGTTATAATTATAATACAAATTCTTATTCATATAATAAAGTTAAAAAAGATTGAACAGATACAAATTTATCACTTGAAAAAGATCCATATAGAAGTCCTTGAATTACATTAGATACATGAGTAGAAGAAATTAAAATTAAAATTAATTCAATAATTCCTGAAGGAACAGATTATAAATTTTATTTATCAGATGATAATTCAAATTTTGTTGAATTAGATAAAATCTTACTTTCTTGAACAGAAAAAATAAATTTAAATAGTATTTTTTGATTATTTTTTAATAAAACAATTTATTATAAAATAGAACTTGTTTGAGATTATGCCGATATTACAAAAACACCCGTAATTAATTATGTTGATGTTCAACTATGAAATGAAGAGATTAATTATATATCAGACATAAAAATAACTTGATCAAATGGATGTAGTGATTGAAGTTATCATACAGTATATTTAAATTTATATAATACTGATTCAAGTTGAGAAAAAAATATCTTTTATACAACTTCACAAACATATTATAATTATACTATTTGATGTAGTAGTTGAGGTTGGTTATGGTGATCTAATTATACAAGCCACAGCTGTGAACTTGTTGATATAATATCAAATTGAAGTAATTCTTCTGTAAATTATAAATGTACAATCTATGAATCAAGAAGTGGTTCAGCAGCATGATGAAGTTGATGGAGTAGATATACTTATAAATATTGAAGTTTTATTATAAATAATGATTTATGTAGTTATAATGAAGGTTATTGTGTAACTTATGACGAAAGCCATATTCAACCTTGAGAAACATTATTAGATTTTTTAGCTAGAATAAATAATTGAACTACAACTAATCCGATTTCTACACCAAATACTGAGTGAGACCCAATCAACTTAAATACCTGAGAATTCACATACGATAATATCATAATGCAACATAATTCAAAATGATTTCCATTTAAGTTAGAAGTAAATTATAAAAACCAAATAAATTATGAGTGAGTATTATGATATAATTTTGATTATTCTTACAATCAGTATTTAATTGAACAATCTGATTGAAATATATATTACTATAACGGTAAATTATGAGTATTTGAATTTGTAAAAAATGATATATGATTTGATTATAATTCTACTATTAATGCAGAATTAAAATTTGTAGATTGAAAATATAATCTAGAGTTTAACAATTCTAAAATTTACATATTTAATAGTGATTTAAAATTAGAGTCAATTAGTGATAATTTTAATAATACATTTAGTTTTGCATACAACATTGATTGAAATCTAGAAACAATTACTGATTCAAATAATAGAAGTTATACACTTACTTATAATACTAACTGAAAATTAAAATCACTTACAGATTTTAACTCTGATAAAGTTGAGTTTATATATTACTTAGCTTGAGAAACAGACTGATCAGAAAATGACTTAAAAACTATTAGAATGATTAATTGAGTTGAAACTAAAGAAATTAGTTTTACTTATACTGTTTCAGAAACTGAAGAATTGGCTCACAATATAATAAAATTAATAGATTCGCAAAACAATACATATGTTGAGAATACTTACGATATAGAAGATAGAGTTGAATCTCAAAAATATGGTAATGCACCTATAAACTATACATATACTACTGATATTGATTGAAAAATTACACAAAATTCAGTAATAGATAGAGAATGAAATAATGTAATATATACTTATGATTCAAACTGAAATACAGTTCAGAAAGTTGTTGTAAAAACTTCATGAAATAGTGTTTACAGTTATGAATATAACACTGATAATTATATTATAAAAGAAATATTACCACTTGGTAATTGATACACTTACAAATATGACTTAAATCATAATTTAATAGAAAAAAGACAAAAAACAGATGTAAGTGCAGTTGATAGTGAGAATGATATAATTATAAACTACAACTATGATTTAAGTTTTAATAAACCAATTCAAATTATTAGTCCAAATGGAACTATTATAAATTTTGAACTTGATACTAGTTGAAATATTACAAAGAAAGAAATTTTATGAGTTACTGATATAGACTGAGTTTCTCAAACAATTGTTGAAACTTATGAATATAATAGTTTGTGAGAATTAATTAAAAAGATTGATGCTAATTGAAATACCACAAGTTTTGAATATTTGAATGGGAATTTGGTAAAAAGCTACAGACCTAACCCTCTCCTTATAGGAGAAGGGATAGCTACAAATTATGGTTATGATAATAAAGGTAATATAATCTCTATTACAGATTGAGAATGAAATATAACAAATCTTGGTTATGATGATTTTAATCTATTAAATACCTTAACTACTCCAGAATGAATAGTAAGTGAATACACATATAATAAACTAAATAAAAAAGTTAATGAGTCTATTATCTTGGGGGATTTATCTAAAGTAACTACAAATTATGAATATGATACCCTAGATAACCCAACAAGTATAACAAGAAATATAGATTCTAGTAGACAAAAAGTAACAGTTACTAAGTATGATAATAATTCTAACATAACTGAAATAACAGACTGAAATAATGCTACAGTTCAATTTAATTATAATGAAGAGTGATATATCACTTCTAAAACTGTAATTAACTGAGCTCAAAATATAAGTACAAGCTATATTTACGATGAAAATAATAGACTGGTTAAACAAATTAATCCAAATTTATCAGAAATAATATTTAGCTATGATTTATACGATAGAATAATTAAACAAACTCTTTCTAACTGAGTTTATACTACTTTAAGTTATGATAAAGTTTGAAATATACTTGAAACTAAAACATACTCTAGTGCTTGAGGATTATTACAAAAAGAATCAAATACATTTGATGCATTAAAGAGAAAAACATCAAATATTAAATATGATTTAGTTAATAATATAAATATTATAAATAAAACTTATTATGATGCAGTAAGTAATATTATAAAAATAGTAGATGCAAATGCTTGAGAAATAAATTATAGTTATGATGATTTTAATAGATTATTACAAGTTACAGATAAACTATGAAATACAATCAAAAATACATACAATAAAAATGATAAATTAGTATCAAGAACAATTACAGCAACAGATTGAAAAGCAATCACTACAACATATTCTTATGATTCTGATAATAGATTAATAAGTGAAACTAATAATTTAAATCAAACTATTAGTTATACATACAACAACCTAAATCAAGTAATTTCTAAAACTGATAAAGATTGAGTAATTACTACATATAAATATGATTATACTTGAAATCTATTAGAAGAAACTACTTGAACTAGAACAACTAAATATGAATATGATATTAATTGAAATCTAGTTAAATTAACAGATGCTAATAATAATATCACACTTTACGAATATGACAGTTTAAACAGATTAATTAAACAAACATATCCAGACTGAAATATCCTTACTCAAGAATATGATATTTCATGAAATCTAGTTAAAAGAACAGATCCAAATGGAACTATAGTTACAAATAACTATGATGAATTAAATAGATTAATATCAAGAGATATTCAAACTTGAACAGGTGTACTATGAGTTACTAGTGAAACATATACTTATGATTCACTATGAAGATTAACTTCAGCTACAGATAGTAATTGAAATGATGTTAGCTTTGATTTTGATAGTCTAAATAGATTACTATCTGAAAACAACTCAAACTCTACAGTTGATTATACATATGATATCTCATCAAATATTACAAGCATAAATAACACAAACTATGCCTACGATATACAAAACAGACTACTATCAGTTAAAAATTGAACTGAAAATATAGCTGATTATACATACGATAGTTTAACTCAACTATCTCAAACTCTTTGAAACTGAGTAACTACAAACTACAGCTACGATGAATTATTAAGATTAACTAGTTTAGGAAACTATGATTATTCATATAATACAACTTGAAATATAACAAGTGATGGTAATGATTCATATTCGTATGATAATTTTGGTAGAATCATATGAGTAAACTATGACCAAGTAAATATTCCACAATTTAACTGAGACAAAATAGAAAGATTCTTCTATGATAATGTTTGAAACAGAACAAGTCAAGAAAACTATACACTAAAAGAAATACAATCTGAAACTTGTACAGATGAAACAGTTGTAGAAGATATTACACTTCCAAATGGAAAAACAAAAACTGTAGAAAGAAAAGTAACAAACTGTACTACAGCTACAACACAAGTAGAAAAAGAAAAAAATACTCTTGTATACAATTCAAACTCACTAAACCAATACACAAAACTTCAAAATTTAAATAAAAATGATGAAGTTAAAAAAGAGTTTACATATGAGTATGATAACAATGGTAATTTAATAAAAGATGATATAAACCAGTATATTTATGACTATAAAAATAGATTATTACAAGTAATCCAAAATGAATTTATAAAAGTAGATGAATTATGAAA
>DHWA01000018.1 GCA_002412935.1 Patescibacteria group bacterium UBA5194
ATCGTAGTAATCACAATCCTAGCAATACTATGAACAATCGCATTTATATCATTCCAATGATACTCATCAAATGCTAGAGATGGAGTAAGGACAGCAGATATGAATAATATAAACAAATGACTTGCACTATTTCAATTAAAATGATGAATATACCCAAAACCAGATAATTCAGTAACAATCTCAGCTAGTTGAACACTAATATGATATGAGTGAACAGTATGAGATAATGTATCAAGAATAATAAATACAAATAAAATAATCCTAGATCCACTAGATAATACATCATATGTCTACTATACAAATGCAACAAATACAGCATACCAATTACTATAATACCTAGAATGAAATTCATTGACACTAAATAATCTAATAAATACTACATATGCAGCCACAGACTATACCAAGAGATACCCAAAAGTACTGTGAAATAATCTATGAATACTACTAGATATTTCAAATAATCCAATAACAACAAATATAGACTTATTTGGAAGTCAAAGTGGAACAATATATAACTCATATATATCAAATACAACAATAAAAACACTAAGTTGAGTAGAACTATGATGACCACTAATAACACTATCAAGAAGTAGAGATTTTGGTACACCAACAAACTGTCCAGAATGATTTATAAAAGTACCATGAAATGAAGAATTTATGCAACCTGGGTTTTGCGTAATGAAATATGAAGCAAGTTATAGTACACCAAATAACTTAACTACTTTACCAGATCGGGAAACAGATGATTATAGTGCATCAAAAACAGATATAGTATCCAAGGCTTGATGATATACTATAGCACAAATAACACAATCTCAAGCAATAACAGCATGTAAATCACTATGAGAATGATATCACTTAATAACAAATAATGAATGGATGACAGTAGCAAGAGATATAGAAACAACTCAAAATAACTGGTCAGGAAATGCAGTAGGAAGTTGATTTATATACAATGGTAGATCAAATGACACAACTATGTGATGTGCATGATATACTGATTCAACTTGGGCAGAACCGACATGAACAGAATGTACAGAAAAAAGAAATGATTGAAAATCAAGAAATATATTGATACTATCAAATTGAGAAGAGATAGTAGACTTGGCTGGTAATGTACGGGAATATGTAAATAAAGCAAATACAATTGATTGAACTAATTATAATTTATGACAAACAAGTATTGCTTGAAGTTCAAACTGAATAAATCTGGATAATGATGGTAAATATGATATAAATGATATGAAAATATATTGATCAAGTCTATGATTATGAATAACTAGTGGTATGTGAAATCTATGGTATGCAAACTGAGTAGTAAGTAATGTTTTCATTCATGGTTTTGGTGCAGCTGATGGTTTTGGTGCTGGAATATTTGCGATGAGCTTGTCATGGACTTCGGTGGGGCAGTCTCGGTATCTGGGCTTTCGTTGTGCTAAGTAATCTTTGAACACTTGTATATTTTTGTTTGGCTTCACTAATAGTGATTTTTGCATATAAATAGTACAGTGGAGATAGACCTTATTTGTCTCATCTTGCTTTATTGTAGAAAAGAACTAAATTTTTTTGACAAATAAAAAAATAATTATATACTTCCTTTATATTTACTATGCACTAATTTTTTATGAAAATAAATAATTTGTCTTTAAATTTCTTTTACTTCTATTTTAGCGGTTATTTCCTAAAATAGTCTTTTTTGTTGAAACAATAAAAAAAGTAAAGAGCTATTTTAGAAAAAATAGCTCTTTTTTTATTTAGTATAAATTTTATAATTATGGTAGTCAGAGATTTTCTTAATTGATGTATAAAAAAACGTAATAAAATAGATATACAAGATATAGATAAGATTTTGAATTCTGGTTTATTGAAGAGAAAATGACATTTTGCAGAATATATAAAAATAGATTGATATATCGTTAAAATTTTTCAAAATGTTAATTTAACAAATGATGAATTAGATAGTTTATATAACTGATATATTAATTATAGAAATAGTCTGGATTTATTAGGTATTAGAATACCAAAATGATTCATTGCAGATAAGTATGATGATAGAAAAATTTTATTATTTGTTGATGAGTTAATAACAGATTGAAAATATTTAGATTTTGAAGATAAATTATTAAAAGATAATGATAATACTTTATTATTAAATGATTGTAAAAAAATATTAAATCATTTAGTAAAAATATGAGAAAATAAATTAAATATAAAAAAAACTAATTCGTTGTTTTTAAATTGTTGAGTAGATTTTAAACATTGAAATATACATTTTGATAATAATTGAGACTTATATCTTTTTGATTTATTTGTTCCAAAGATAAGAGAAGAAAATTGAGAAATATTATATATAGAAAAAATTCATAGATTATCAAGAGAAGTACTTGATTTTATACATTTTAATAGAATTTGAATTATTTACTGGTTTTATTACAAGATTAAAGTTCTTTTAGAATGAAAAAAAGATGAATTGGTAAAATTTTTAAAAGATCTTGTTATAATAAAAATATTAAATATTTTTAAATGAGATATTAAAGAAGCTAAAAAATATATAGAAATATTAGATACAAATTACCGTGAATTAGATATAGAAATATTATTAAATGATTATACTTAATTTAACAAACTGACTATGAAAACAATAACTCTTCCATGATCTAAATCAATTACAAATAGAGATTTTGTCTTGGCTGCACTTACAAGCTGACAAACTGTTTTAGATTGAATTTTATTAAGTGATGATACTCATCATATGATGAATGCTCTAAAAAGTATATGAATAAATGTTGTTTTAGAATGAAATAAAGCAATTATAGATTGATGAATAGAAAAAATAAAATGAGACGATAAAGAATTAAATGTGTGACAATCATGAACTTGTATGAGATTTTTAACTGCGATGATTATATTAAACAAAATTTGAACAATAACTTTGACATGAGAATCAAGATTATTACAAAGACCTATGTGAGATTTATTTGATTCGCTAAAACAACTTTGAGTTAAATATGAATCAAATTGAAATTTACCACCAATCAAGGTTTACCCAAGCGAAATAACTATAAATAAAATCAAGATGAATTGAACTTCATCAAGCCAATTTTTCACAGCTCTTTTACAAATTGCACCATTTTTAGAAAATGGACTTGAAATAGAAGTAGTTTGAGATTTGGTTAGTAAACCATACATAGATTTAACAATCAATGAACTAAGAAAATTTGGAGTAAAAGTAGAAAACGAGAATTACAATAAATTTATTGTACATCCTGCAAAATATATTCCTTGAAAATTGCTTGTTGAATGAGATGCATCAGCATTATCATATATTGCTTGTTTTTGTGCTTTACATGGTTGAACTATAAAAGTAGAAAATATATGAAAAAACTCAAAACAATGAGATTATAAATTTTTAGAAGAGATGAATATTTTTTGATTAACTTTTGAAAGTGATTGAGAGACTACAATTATGAAAGCTCCTTGAATAAAAAATATTGATTTATCAAAATACAATGATTATAAAGTGGATTTTGAAAATATGCCAGATGCAAGTATGAGTTTTATGATTATGAGTATATTTTTACCATGAAAAACTCTCATAACTTGATTACAAACTCTTAATTTAAAAGAATGTTTGAGAATAGATGCTATGAGAGATGAACTTAGGAAAATTTGAGTAGAAGTTGACAGTAATGAAAGAAATATTATTATATGAGAGTATAATTGAAGTCATAATTTTGTACAAATTGAGACTTACAATGACCACAGAATAGCAATGAGTTTTGGAACATTAGAAACTTATATATGAAATATGGAAATACTAAATCCAAATTGTGTAGCCAAGACTTATCCAAAATTCTGGGAAGATATAAAGGAACTAAAAAATTAGAAAATTTATTTACTTAACAATAATAATATGGCAAAAAATAATTGGTTAGATGATGAAGAAGAAACAACTTTAGTTGTAAAAGATTGTAATTGAAATATACTCCAAAATGGAGATACAGTTATTGCAACAAAAGATATAAAAGTAAAATGAGCTTCTGATATAAAAAGATGAGATAAATTTTCAAAAATTAGATTAACAGATGATGTAGAACTTATAGAATCATGAAAAATGGTTTTGAGAACTGAATTTTTTAAGAAGGTATAATTGATATTCTATGAGAATAGTTACAATATAATGAAGATTCCCGACTTCTCGGGAATGACATATTTTTAATATACTATCTAATTGTTTCCTTATGAACACACATTGAACACTATTCAAAATTACTACTTTTTGAGAATCTCATTGAAATGCTCTTTGAGTAGTTATTGACGGATTGCCTTCAAATTTTGAGATTGATATGAATAATATAGCCAGTGAACTTGGTAGAAGAAAACCAGGACAAAGCTCTATAACGACTCAAAGAAAAGAAAATGATGAAAACTTTGAAATACTTTCTTGAGTATTTGAATGAAAATCAACAGGTCACCCTATAACTATAATAGTGAAAAATGAAAATCAAAAATCAAAAGATTATAGCAATATCAAAGACCTTTTTAGACCAAATCATGCTGATTTAACTTATCATTTAAAATATTGAAACAGAGATTATAGATGAGGTTGAAGAAGTAGTGGTAGAGAGACTCTATCTCGTGTAATAGCTTGAGCAATTGCAAAACAATATCTCAAAGAAAAATACGGAATAGAAATCTTTGCTTTTACAAAACAAGTTGGAGAATATAAAGTTGGAAAAGTTGATTATGAATTTATAGAACAAAATATACTTAGAACTGCAGATGTAAAAGTTGTTTGACCTATGATAGAATATATAGAAAGTATAAGAAATGATTGAAATAGTGTAGGATGAATTATCGAATGTCATATCAAAAATCCACCAAGCGGGCTTTGAGAACCAGTTTTTGATAAGATAAAATCAAAACTTGCTTCAAGTATGCTTTCAATTGGTTGAGCTTTGGGATTTGAATACTGAGCTTGATTTGATACAGTAAATCTAACTTGAAAGACATACAATGAAGGATTTTATAATATTGATTGAAAAATAGCTTCAAAGGAAAATAGATATGGTGGAATACTTTGAGGAATTTCAACTTGAGAAGATATAATTTTTAGAGTTGCAATCAAACCAACTTCAAGTATTTATTCACATCAAAAAACAGTTGATATAAACTGAAATGAAGTAGATTTTCAAATTCACTGAAGACATGATCCATGTATATTACCAAGAGTTGTCCCAGTAATAGAAGCAATGAGTGCAATTGATATACTTGATTTGATTTTGGTTAATAATAGTAAAAAATAATTTATGATAGAAGCAGACAAAAACTATTTAAAAGAACTACAAGAAAAAATAAAAAATTCTAATTTAAGTGAGTCTGAAATTGCTTACTATATTAGGATTTTGAGAGTAACTTCTATGCCTGATTTAACTTGAGTTAAGTGAAATCCTGTAAATATGATTGTAGAGAAACTGACTAAATCAGATTATTTTAAGGATTTTACTATATTTTCTTCACCTGAAATTGTAAAAGAATTTGAAACTTTTGATTTGTTTTATTTTGCGGATAATCATGTAGCAAGAAGACCTAGTGATAGTTATTTTTTACAAAAAACAGATAACAAAGATACAAACTTGTTACTTAGACCTCATACAACTATTATGTGGTATCATTATCTTGTGAAATCAAATGGGATAGAAAAACTTGGAATTGATTCTACAAAATATAATTGATGGGCTTTTTGATTTGGAATAGAAAGACTTGCAATGGCTCTTAAAAAAATTCCAGATATAAGGATTTTCTGGAGCCAAGACAAGAGAATATTATCTCAATGGGGTAATTTTGATATCTATAAAGAAATCAGCCAGTTTCCACCAGTTTATAAAGATATTTCTATGATTGTCCCAAAAGATAAATTTATAATAGATGAGAAAGAAAAAAAAGAGATTAAATTAACTCGTGAGACAGAATCAAGTTTCTTTGCGATAACTTGAATTATTAGAGATATAGGAGATCCACTAATTGAAGAAGTAAAGATAATAGATGTATTTGAAAATGATAAAAAATTTGGAGATAATAAAAAATCAATTACTATAAATATAACATTTAGATCAATTGAAAGAACTTTAACAAATGAAGAAATAAACAAGATTTATTTTGAAATTAGAGAAAGGCTTACAAGAGATTTAATTTATGAACTTAGATAATAACATTTCTCTTACTACTTACTATTTAATACTATTTTATGAATGATTTGGAAATATTTAGAACAGAATTAGATGAAACAGATAAGAATTTGATAGACTATTTTTCTATGAGATTTAAATTGATTGAAAAAATAGGAAAATATAAAAAGAAAAATAATATTACTTTACTACAACCTGAAAGATGGCAACAAGTTTTAGATTCTAGAAAAGCATATTGAAAAGATAAATGAATAAAAGAAAGTTTTATTGAAGAAGTTTGGAATAAAATTCATAAATATTCATTGGAATTGGAAAAAGAAAAATGGAAAAAAGACTAAATATTACATTGTAATTCTAACTTTTTATGAAAATCTACTATCAATGATTTCCTTGAGCATATTCAGATAAAGCATCAATGGAAATTGCTTCCGAACTAAAAATTGAAAAAGATAATATACTTTGATTAAGTACATTTAAAGATGTTTTTGATAAAATAAATAATTGAGATATTTGAGTTTTACCTATAGAAAATAGTTATGCTGGTTCTATTTATGAAAATTTTTATCATATATTGTCTTGAGATTATCAGATAATATGAGAGTTAAATTTAGATATAGATCATTGTCTGTTAGCTAATACAAAAGATATAAAAGATATAAAATATGTTTATTCTCATCCTCAAGCATTAGCTCAATGTCAAAATTATATAGAAAAACATTGATTTACTCCAGTTATTTATAGTGATACAGCATGAGCTGCAAAATTTGTAGAAGAAAGTACGAAAAAAGATATTGCTTCAATTTCATCAGGATTATGTTCTTCTATTTATTCTTTAAATATTTTAGATAAAGATATAAAAGACCAGGAATGAAACACAACAAGATTTTTTGTTATAGTTTCAAAAGAAGTTTTTGAAAAAAATAAGAAAAAATTATCACTGAAAAGAAATGGAAAAATCTCTATAACTTTTAAAACAAAAAATTCACCTTCAGCTTTATATAAATGTCTTTGAGCATTTGCTACTAGGTTTATAAACCTGACAAAAATAGAATCACTACCAGCAAAACAAAATCGTTTTGAATATATTTTTTGGATAGATTTTCAAAGCAATCTCGATGAAAATATCATAAATGATGCACTTGATGAGTTAAAATTTTTTAGTAAAGATTTGGTAGTTTTGGGGAATTATTAAGATAAATAAAAGATAAAAATGAAAATTTTTCTGTCATTCTGAAGCTATGCTGAAGAATCCCTTAAGCGATGTTTAGTGTATTTATTCAGGTTAAAGGGATCCTTCGTAAAAACTCAGGATGACAATGTAAAACACTTCCACATTTCTACATTTTAACAATAATTTATGAAAATCGTAATTATAGGTTGAACTTGAGTATTTTGACAGTTTTGGAAAAAATATTTTGAAGATAAATGATTTGAAGTAATAATTTCATCAAGAAGTACTGTTATAAAGCCACAAGAAGCTGTAAAACTTTGAGATGTAATTATTTTTAGTGTGAGTATAAGATATACAGTTAAAACTATTAGAGATTTATTGCCATATATTCCAGAAAATAAACTTATAATGGATTTTACATGAATAAAATTGAAAGCTAGTGAAGAAATGTCAAAATATACTATATGAGAAGTAGTTGCTACTCATCCTATGTTTTGACCTTGGGTAAAAAATCTAGAAAATCAAAATATAGCTTTTGATCCTATAAAACCTTGAAAAAAATGGGAAGAAATATATAATTTATTTAAACAAGATGGTGCTAATATGATAAATATGTCATCAAAAAAACATGATGAACTTGTTTCAATTGTTCAGTCTGCAGTTCATTTTGTAAATCTACTTTTATGACATATACTTAAGAAAAAATGAATAGATATGGGGCAAATTTTGGATATATGAACACCAATTTCTAGAATACAGATGCTTATATTAGCCAGATTTTTAAATCAAAATGCATCTTTATATACAGATATGCAAATTCATAATGATTATTATAAAGAGTCTATTTTACCAGAGATAAAAGATTATGTAGATTTTTTAGAAGATATAATAAATTCATGAGATATAGAGAGTTTTGAGAAAGAATTCAATGATGTAAAAAATCATATGTGAAAAGATTTTTTGGATAAGGCATTATCTACAACAAGTATTATTGATAAAGAGGTGAGAGATTTTTTAAAAGAATAATTTCATAAAAATATGTTTGAAAATATAATTCTAGAGTTGATTAATAAATATAATAATAAACAAGTATCAAAAGAAGAAATCTTGAATGATTTATTTGAGAATGCTTTTTTGAAAGAAAAATATGTAAATGAAATAAGAAGAAGTACAAATATCTGAATAATAGCAAATGAAGTATTTAAAAGACTTTGATTAGTTTGAGATTGTAAGATAATGGCTATTTGAGATATAGAGTATTTTTGAGAAATGAAAGATTCTTGGCAAAATCTAGTGAAAAATAGTTTAGCTAATATAGATTTGGATAAATTATGATGATATGATTTAAACTGACAATGAAGTGAACATCTTGCAAATACTTTGTATGATTATATGAATTTATATTATAATTTTCAAGACAATAAACCAGAGATTATAAATGAGATAATTCCTTGTTATGGTGCTACTGATTGACTTGTTATGATTTTAGATACTTTAAAACAAAAGTATTCAGGGCAAAAAATCAATTTTATCTATCCTGAAGCTAGTTTTATGGCAAGTGTAAGTATAGCAAAAACTTATGATTTAAATATGATAAGTTTAAAAAAGCCTTCAAAAAATAATTTCTTTATCACAAAATCTCAGATCGATTCAATAAAAAATGAACTTAAAAATAGTGTGAATATATATTATTTTACAACAGTTTGAAATCCAACTTGAGAAAAAATTTCTGAAAATGATTTATTTGAATTAATGAAGTATATTATAAAATCTGATAAAAATTCTATTTTTATACTTGATAATGTTTATGTGTGATTATTAAAAAAACAAAATTCAAGCAATATGTTTGAAAGAATATTTAAAGACAGAGAAGTTTTTGAAAGAATTATATTTTGTGAAAGCTTGTCAAAAACTCTTTGAACAACAGGGATTAGACTTGCATGGATTTGGATAGTAAATAAAGAATTAAGCCTATTTTTAAAGAAAAATATAATTTTAAAAAAAGCAGGATACTCCAAGATTTTAGATGGGTTAGTTTGCAATTTGCTTTCAAATCTAGAAGAAATTACAAAATTTCAAGAAAAAGAATTTGAATTTATATCATCTCAAAGAATAAACTTTTTAGATTATATAAAAAATAATTTTTCAGAATTTTTTGATTTTGAATCAAGTTCAAATGTAGAAGATAGAGAAGGGATTTATATATTACTTAAAGTTAAACCAGAGTATAATGCTCAGTACATATTTGCAGAAACTCAGATAATTTGAGTAAGTATGAAATTAAGTGATTGAGATTATATAAGGTATTCTTTTGGGAATACTGATTATTTTAATTAAATTACATTGAAACTGATTCTATGATTTCTAAATCTTTTTTTAATTCATCTAGAGTTCTTGTTTTTTGTGTTTTATATTTTTTATTTGATTTGTATAAAATTTTAGTAATTTTATCAAATATATAAGTAGTTCAATTAATATCATAACAACAAAAAGTCTTTTTATCTAATCAAAAGTCATTCAAAACTATATTTGAAAATTTGGAACCTAAATAATGATATACAATTTCATCATCTTTTTTACTTATACAATAACAACTATCTCAATGATACTTTATAAATATAGGCCTTCATTCTTGTAAATTTTTAAATACTTGCTGAACATCATCGGGTCTTAAAAAAGTTTTTACATCTTGTAGAAAGCTTATTTCTTTGAATTCTCAATTATTACTAATTTCATAATAACAATATCAAGTAGAGGTTTTAAATCTAAAAGTATTATCAAGTCATTCAATTAAACTATAATTTTCTATATCTTCATAAATAATTAATTTTTTATAATCTTTTCAAAATATTTCTAGATTTTGTTTTTTTCATCATAGATTTTTACTTGCTAGTATCAATCCATTTTTAATAGTAATTGTATCATATTCAGCTTGTAATTTTTCTTGTAAATTTTCAGTATCTATTTTTTGTAATCATACTTTTCATACTGAAGAAGTATAGATTATATTTCAATTTTTATCAGATAGATTTGGGATATCTCTGATTCAAGGAATTGTTCAGATAATTTCAAATCAAGTTCAGTTAAACTTTATATATTCTCCATAACTTCACTTTTCATCTTTTTTAATTCAACAAAAAATATCATTTTTTCTATATTCTAGTTTGTCATAAGTATGATCTAGATAGTATTGTTCTCAAGAATCTTTTGTAGTTATTAGACCTCTTTTGTTATTTAATTTATATGTATAAAATCTATATTCTTTGTTTTGTGAATTGCTTCAATTAGTGAGTTCTTTTATATCATCATAATCAAAATCAATTTTATATGGATAAAACTTCAGACATTCACTTATATAATTTATAAAATATGTTAAATCATTTTTTCACTGAGAATTAATTAAAAATGTATTTATAAAAGCTCTATTTTTATCCCCAACTTTTATATATAACTTAGAAAATATTTTTTGAGCTATTTTTTGATTTTCAGTATTATCAAAAAACGAGATTAATTTAGTTATAGTATTCCCGGAAATAGGAAATAAGTTTGAAAAATAATTGTATAATATCTCAATATTTTCTTTAATCTTGTTAGTTTTTGCGAGTATTGCAATTACTTTTTTTGCAACAGTACAATTTTTGACTTCTTCTTCTGTTTCACATCAACTAGAATTATCTATGCTTTGTTGTGTTTCAGATACATCTTTTTCATTTATATTAGCCATAATAATAATGTAATTTATAAAAACTATATTATTATACATAATATTATTTTAAGTCAATACTTTTAGAGATGATTTCACTCAAAATCATTTCAGTAATTACTTCTTTTTCCAAAATCACATCGTTTTTTACACAATCTATAACTGTCCAATCATACTTTTTTGCTATATTTTTTGCAGTATCATAAGCATTTTTCAAGTGATTTTCATCGTCTTCATGAATATCTTTATTTGTATCTCATTTTATATATTTTCTTTTTTCTTTTTTCTCAACTAGTTTATTTGCTACTGTTGGATTTACATCAAGAAATATTACTTTATCAGGTTTTGGAATTCATAAGATTTCAAATTCAAGTTCTAAAAGCCAATCTAAAAATTTATTAACTTCTTTTTCTCTTTTTTTTTTATCTTGAAATTGTTCAATA
>DHWA01000048.1 GCA_002412935.1 Patescibacteria group bacterium UBA5194
TAAATATGCCTTGAATTATATCTACTGCAAAACAAAAATGGTTACTATACACTATTTTAATTTTTTAGAGATGTAGTAGGGAACGAATATATTCGTTCCCTACTACAACTCTTGTTTTATATTTTAACAAAAAAAAGAGATGAATTTCATCTCTTTTTTTATTAGTGCAAACTTTATGATTAAAAAGTTTTTGCAGGTCTCTCAGTGTTTTCTTTTGCAAAAGAAACGAAGATTTTTCTTCATTCTAATTCTTTTTCATTAGTTTCAGCTAAAGCTTTTTTAGCATCTTCTAAGTTAACAAAAGTAACAAATCAAAAACCTTTACTTTTTTTAGTTTCTCTATCTAACACAACAGTAGCAAATTCAACTTCACCGAATTCGCTGAAAGCTTGAGCTAAATCTTTACCTCTCATTTCCCAAGGTAGGTTACCAACAAAAAGTTTTCTGTTTTCACTTATTTGTTCATCCATTTGTTCAGTCATAAAACAACAATTATAAAAAATAAAAATACAAGCATAATCTTGTAAAAAACCATTTTAATCAAAGATACTAGAGACTAGTGATTAAAGAAGAGTATTTTATTAAAAGACTGCTCAAGCCCCATTGTAAGTTAAAAACACAAAAATACAAGTTTTTTTGTAATTTTTTTAAAATAGTTATAATCATAATAATTTAAAATTTAATTAAATACTTTGAATATATCTATATTTGCATCTATTTGATGCCAAAATCTAGGCGATGAACTTATACTTAAAAATGAAATAAAAATACTTGAAAATGCAGAATTTAAAGCTAAAAAAATAGATTTGATAAATATAAATTGACAACTTTCAAATCCTAATTCTTTTAGAGTTTTTACTTATGATATAAAAAATACTTTTTTTCAAAAAGATAATGTATCATATCTTGAGTATTTTCCTATTTGAATAAAAAATAAAAAAAATATATTTAGAAATATAAAGAATTTTATTAGTTTTGTAAAAACTATTTTTTGGAGTGATTTGATAGTAATTTGATGAGGTGGAATAATTTATGATAATGAAGTTCAAGCAAACAAAAATCCACTTGATCAATGGATTTTTAGAAATAAATTTTTCAGATTTTTTAGAAAAAAAGTTGTATTTTATGCTGTTTGAATCAATATAAAAAATAAAGAAAATCTAGGAAAGCTAAAACAAATTTTTTCAAAAGCTTATAAGGTTTATGTAAGAGATAGTTATTCTTTTAAAACCCTAAAAGATCTTTGAATTACAAGTGAGATAATAGATGATCCAGTGTTTAGTGAAAATTATGGAAATATGGATATAATAAAAGGAAGATTCCCTTCTTCAAGGGAATGACAGAATGATGAAAAATCTTTTTTAATTAAAGAAATAGAAGCTAGTAATTTTTCACTTAAGGATTTTAATAACGTAGATTTAGAAAATAAAAAAATTGGAATAACTTTTAGAGCTGGATATATATGAAAAAGTGGGAATGAGAAAATAGAGATACTTATGATAAGAGAACTTGTAGAATTATTACTTAGTAAAAATTGTAAAGTATATTTTTTACCTCATAGTATTCATACTACAGATATAAAATCAAATGATTTAGAATATTATAAAAAAATAATATCTTGAACAAAATTAGAAGATAAAGTTTATATTGCTGAAGGTTTAGAAGAAGTTTATAGTTTTTATAAAGAAAAAAAGATAGATTTATGTTTTGCTATGAGGCTTCATTCTATGATACTTTCACAAGTTTATGAAATTCCTTTTATTGCTTTTAGTTATAGTAAAAAAACTGAAGAGTTAGTTAAAAAAATAAGAAATAAAGAGTTAATAAATAAATTATGAGATTAGATTCAAGTTTTTTTAGAAAGAATATTTAGTTTTTTCTTAATCTCTTTTTATTTTGCTTAATCAATTTTTTTTAGTTTTTTCATATCAAAGTGCATTTAATAAGTCCTTATTTTTTTCAGCAATCATAAGTAAAATATTTACATTTCATGTAATTAAACTTATATCTCAACTAAGGCATAATAGATTTTGAACTTTTTCAAAAGTAAGAGTTTGTATATCTCAAAGAAGCTCAATAATTTCATTTTCATTTAAAGTATCTTCATTATGCTTTTTATTTCTAGATCAAGTTCCTTCCAAAATAGAGTAACGAAAATTTCGTTTATCTCAAATTCTTTGCTTGTCTAATTTACAAAAAGTATTATTTTGTCTATTAATAAATAGGTATTATAAAATATTTTTTTTCATAATTTATAAGCTTAATTTTATAGTGTGCTTATTATTTTATATTTGTTTTGTTAAGAAAATCTTCTATTTTTTCTATCATATCATTTTTATTATTGTATTCAATAAAATTATTACATATTACTTTTAAAGAGCCAGATATCTTTGAATTTTTTTTATAAATACAGATTATTGGAATTCAAAAAGTACTAGCAATTCATAATTCAATTCATGATCAAGTTGATGGAAAAGATACTTCTACTATAAATAAATCACAATTTTTTATAATATCTTTTGTTATAAAATCTTTTGCATCTTCAAATATATCATGAGGAAAAATTATCTCATGATTTAAATAAATAGAATTTTCTTTTATAGGAGCATATAAATCTGTTTTATAATTAAATTCTTTTGAATGACTAATATATATTTTCATAATAGTATTAAAAATGTTTTATCTTACTAGAGATTCTGGATCAAGTCCAGAATGACAGAGTATCTAAAATTGTTCATTTAATTTCAATTTACTTTGATACATCATTCTTGATGAACTAATTCAAAATCTTTGAGATGCTATTCTGTCAATTCACATACCAAATGCAAATCAAGAATATTCTTCAGGATCTATTCCACATCATTCAAGTACTTTTGGATGAACCATTCATGCTCAAAGAAGTTCTACCCATCAGCTTCAACTACACATTCCACAAGTTCAACTTTTTCATTTACATATTTGACAACTTACATCTATCTCAACACTTGGTTCAGTAAAAGGAAATATATAAGGTCTAAATCTAAGCGTTGTATCATCTCATAATAGTTTTTTCATAACTGTATCTAGAGTCCATTTTAAATCTCAAAATGTTACTCATTTTCCTACAACAAGTCATTCTAATTGGTAAAAATTACAAGTATGTCTTGCATCTTCTTGTTCGTATCTAAAAACTCTTCCTGGAACTATTGTCTTTATAGGAAGTTTTTGGTTTAACATAGTTCTTATTTGAACTGGGGAAGTATGAGTTCTAAGCAAAAATTTTTCTTTGTCTTCCAGTGCATTATTGATAGTATCACTAATCCAAAAAGTATCCCAAACATCACGAGCAGGATGATCAGCTGGTATATTTAATTTATCAAAATTGTATTCTACTTTTTCTATTTGAGGACCATCTTCTATTTTGAAACCAAGAGATATAAAAATCTCTTCAAGTAATTTTGAAGTTATACTAATTGGATGATAATGTCCAGTATTTTCAGAAGGAAATTCTAAACTTACATCTATCTTTTCTTTCTCTTCTATATCTTTAAATTGAGCATTTTTAAGTTCTTCTTCTTTTAGTTTTAATGATTCTTCGATAAAAACTTTTAGACTATTTGATTCTTGACCAAATTCTTTTTTTTCTTCAACTGACAAGTTTTTTAATCATTTTAAAATTTCTTTTAGTTCTCAAGTTTTTCAAAGAAGTTTGTCTTCAATATTTTTTAGATCTAGAGAGTTTTCACAGTTTTTAAGTTCTGTTTCAAATAAGATTTTTAGATTTTTTAATTTTTCTTTCATATATGTAAAGAATAAGAGATTAAGAGGGAAAGAGAATAAGAGTAATTATTATCTTTAAGCCAAAAAAATAATATGAAAAAATCAGATAAAATCAAATTTTAATTTTTGTAATATTATTTTAGTACAAAATATCTTTTTCTAAAAACAAATTTAAAAATAAACAACAAAATAAGTTAATCTAAAAAACAAACAAAACTTATGGCAAACTTATTTTTAATATCTAAAGTCTAATTTAGACTTTGGATATTATTTTATATAGAAAAATAATTTAGAATTATAAAATAATTGCAAATCAAGTGTTTATAATTAATATAGGGCATATATTTTTTATTTGAAAAGCAATATTTATGAAAATTATAATAAGAGTATCTTCAGAGATAATAATAAAATCAAAACCAGTAAGAAAAAGGACAATAAGACTTTTAACTAGAAATATAAAAGTTTTTTTAAGTGATTATGAAGAAGAAGTAAAAATTAATGATTCTTGGGATAGAATAGATATTTTGATTGATGATAATATATGAGAAATAAAGAAAAAAGAAATTATAGAGATTTTGTCTTTTATTCCTTGAATATACAATTTTTATGAAATAGAAGAAAAAGATTTTACTGATTTGGATAAATTATTTTTTGAAATAAAAAATGATTTTTTTAAAAAAATATCTTCTAAAACTTTTGTTGTAAGAGTGCATAGAGTTTGAACTCATTCTTTTGGTTCAGTGGAAGCAGAAAGATATTTAGGGGGATTATTTTTAGAAAATGCAATCAATGCAAAAGTAAAATTAAAAGATCCAGACGTTACTATAAATATAGATATAAAAGATGATAAATATTATACTATTTTAAATAAATATGATTGAATATGAGGTTATCCAGTTGGATTTCAATGAAAGGTTTTATCTCTAATCTCTTGATGATTTGATAGTGGAGTTTCTACATATTTAAGTATGAAAAGGTGATGCTCTGTTGATTTTTTATTTTTTAATTTGGGAGGTAGTGCTCATGAATTAGGTGTAAAACAAGTAGCTAATTATCTTTCTAATAAGTTTTCAAAAAATTATAAAGCTAGATTTGTAACAATCAATTTTGAAGAAATAGTAAGGGAATTAACAACAAAAGTAAATCATAAATATAGATGAATAATATTAAAAAGATTGATGCTTAGATGTGCTTGTCAAATATGACAAAAAATATATTTTGCACTTGTTAAATGAGATAGTTTAGGACAAGTTTCTAGTCAGACTCTTTCAAATATGTCAGTTATAGATAAAGCATCAAGTATGCTTGTATTGAGACCACTTATAACATTTGATAAACAAGAAATAATAGATATATCACAAAAAATAGGAACTTATAATTTTGCTTGTAATATGCCAGAATATTGCTGAGTTATATCAGATAGACCAGCAACACAATCAGAAGAAGAAGTAATAGTTAAAGAAGAAAAAAATATAGAAGAAGAAGTAATTACAAGAGCAATTTATGGTAGAAAAATCGAAAAAATACAAGATTTATTAAATGAAGATTTAGGCGAGTTAGAAAAGTGATTAGAAGTATCATATTTACCTTCTAGCGAAGAGATAATTATAGATATAAGAGATAATGAGAAAATAGAAAAAGACCCGTTAAAAATCAAATGAAGCACTGTTTTGAATATACCGTTTTATGATATAAATCATAAATTTGAAAATTTAGATCAAACCAAGACTTATCTTTTTTATTGTGAAAAGGGAGTTTTATCAAAACTACATGCTTTATATTTAAAAGAAAAATGATTTGATAATATAAAAATATTTAGATTTGAAAATAATCAGATAAAATGTGCAAAATAAAAAAATACAAATAAAACCCTAATTTCGTCAATCGAAAAAAACTTTATCTTTTGACTTTATAACTGGGGGGGGGTACAATAAAACTGTAATTATTTGGATAATTACAGTTTTACATTTTAACTTTTTTCTATGAAAAAATTACTTCTTTTTGTAGCTATATTGTTTATCTCGTTTTCTTGAGTTTCTTATGCAGTTTCAAAATTTAATTATGAAAGTGCTTTGCAAATAGCAAATGAATATATAGCTAATTCTAGTTTTGATGAGAATTGGAAAGATTATAATCCTACAATAGTAGAAAAATGAAAAGAGTTTCATACAGATGATGATAGTAAAATATCATATATAGAATTTAAAGTAAGCTGTGATAATAATCCAGATTGTTGATTTATAATGGTTAACTTTGATTGAGATGATGTAACTGTAC
>DHWA01000036.1 GCA_002412935.1 Patescibacteria group bacterium UBA5194
ATAAAATTGAGTGCATAATTAGCATTGTAAGTATAAATTACCTCTCTCCAACTATCGGCACCAATAAATTCTGCAACTTTTTTCTTACTTTTTTCATACAGATTTTCAGATCTCTCTGCCAAACTATAAGCTCATCTATGTATATTACTATAATCATTTTCCAAGAATTCTTTAATTCAATCAATTACAAAAGCAGGTTTTTGACTCGAAGCTGTACTATCAAGAAATACTAATCAAGGATTATTTTGAAATATTGGAAAATCTTTTTTAAAATCTTGCATATGTTTAAAGATTAAAAGTTTAAAAGTATAAATGTTTAAGAGTATAAGAAAAAAATAATAAAAGTAAATATAATATCCATGTAAATCTAATTATTATTATTTTCAAGAAATTATATTTGACATTAATGTAATTATATTTATTATCCAATCACTTTTCTTTCTAGGATTAGCCCTCTTGAAATTTATCAAGACTAATTTCTTATGAAAGATAGTAACAAAAAGGAGAAATACAAATGTATTTGAAAGAATGGTTATGTGGGGTAGCTTTACTTTATATGATATTGATTTATCTATGTAAGTTTTATGAAAACAAAACATACTCAGAAACAATTAAAACGATAATAAAGATAATCCCTCTCATAATATTTATGATAATTACTATATATTTACATTACAATTATAAAATTATATAATAATTATTTTTTCTCTCCTTCTACCCGGCTCCGGCCGGTTTTTTTTATTCTATACCCTATTTATTCAAAATCAAAAAATCATCATAAACTTTATCATAAATAACATTATCCATCATTTTTAGACACTTAAAGTTATTTAAAAAATAACTTTCAATCAGCATCAAAATTGCTTCATTTTCACTTATTCCTCTTGATTTTAGATAAAAAAGTAAATCGTCTTTTATTCTTTCTACCTTGCAAGAATGACTTGCTTTAACATTAAAACTTTTTACATTCAATTTTGGTAATCCCCTAACTGATCAAGAATCTCAAATAAATATATTTTTTTGTTTTAAATTTGCTTCAACTCATATTAGTCATTGTTCTATTTCTATACTAGAATCAATACTTAATTTATTGTCTTTTATTATAGAAATAATATTAATAAAACTATTTGAATTATTTGAAGCAATAATTGATTTTATATTTGAAGTTAAATCTGTTTTATGATTAAAAAACATCTGCTTTACATTCAATAAAGAATTATCTTCAGATTGATTAAATTCAATTTTAGAACTAGACTTTTTACTAAAAAATCAAAAATAATCTAGTCTCGAATTTTTTTTCAAATTAAAAATAAATGATTTTTCTGTCTCATTTAAAAACACAAAAGCATAAATTCACTCTCATATTTCTATATTTGAATCACTTATATCATCAATCAAATAAAATCAATTTTTTTGTATTTTCATAAGTTAAAATTAAATCTAAAATCCTCCCTCAAATTCCATAGAAATAAGTACATTCATCTCACTTGCATATTCAAGGGGTAACTCCTTAAGTATCGGACTAACAAAACCATTTACAATAAGGCCTGTTGCTTCTTTTTCACTTATCCCTCTAGACATAAGATAAAATAAAAATTCATCATTTATCTTCCCCGCAGTTGCCTCGTGTGCAACTATTGAACTTGTATTATTTACTTTTATATCTGGAATTGCATTACTAACTGATAGTTCATCAATTATAAGTCAATCGCAATCTATCTTTGATACACTTCAAACTGCTGATTTTTTTATATCAACTAGTCATCTATAAGTCGAAATCCCCCCTGATTTACTAATTGATTTTGAAATTATATTTGAAGAAGTGTTTTTTCCTATATGTATTACTTTGCTCCCAGTATCTTGATTTTGTCATTTATTTGCAAATGCTACTCATAAGTGGTCAGCACGAGAATTATCTCATAAAAGTACACTACAAGGATAAAGCATAGTAGTATTTGATCACATATTTCAACCTACCCACTCTATTTTTGCATTTTCCTCAACTATTGCTCTTTTTGTATTTAGATTAAATGTATCCAAACTCCAATTTTCAACTGAACTATATCTCATAAATGCTCATTTACCTACAAATATCTCAACTCCCCCAGCATGGAGCGAATTTGTGTCATATTTTGGAGCACTACATCATTCTATATAATGACATTCAGAATCTTCCTCTAGTATAATAATTGTATGCTCAAATTGTCCTCCTGATTTCACATTCATCCTAAAATATGATTGCAAAGGTTCATATATTTTTACTCATTTTGGTACATACAAAAAAGTTCATCAACTCCAAACGGCATAATGCAAACTTGCAAATTTATGATCAGCTAGTGGTATAGCTTTAGAAAAATATTTTTTTATAACACTTTCATATTTTGGATTTTGTAAAGCTGTAGACATATCGTCAAATATTACTCATTTTTCTTTTAGTTCTACCTTCAAACTGTGATACACTACCTCACTATCATATTGTGCTCATACTCCTGATAAAGCTTTTTTTTCAGCTTCTGGAATACCTAATCTATCAAATGTCTTTTTAATATTTTCTGGTACTTCTTCCCAAGTCTTATTATCTCCTGCTCAAACAGGTTTAGCAAAATAATATATACTATCCAAATCAAGGTGAGATAAATCTGGACCCCAATTTGGCATAGTTTTTTTTTGAAATAATTCTAATGCCTTAATTCTAAGTTCAAGCATCCATTTTGGTTCTTTATTTGAAAATGATATTTGTCTAACTACTTGTTCATTTACTCACTGAATCAAATCATGTTTATATAATACATCATCACTGTAATTCCATGGACTTTGTTCTTTATTATTAGTTTTTAACATATTTTTTATATTTTATTTGACTTTATTATATTTATACTTATAAAGTATTCACTTTTCTTTCCAGATTAGCAATGATGATAGTTCATCACTTACCCATATTGGGACTAATCTTCGTGAAAGAAGGTAAATAATAGGAGTAGTTTTATGAACCAAGGAATTGATTCTGTAACCGGTTGTCCAATAGTTTTTCCGACAAGAAACAAAAAACAAAGAAATTTTCTTGCATCTCAAAAGAAAAAGAAAGAAGCTACAGGCTTAAAATATAAAGCTCAAAGGCTTCAGAAAGCACCTGAGAAAGCAAGACATTTCAAACATATAAAACATTTGTTAAAAAAATCTGAGAAACTTACTGCCCAACTTATGTTCATTCCATTGTTCCATTAAATTCTCTTTTTATTTTTCCCTCCGATCCTTGTGGTCGGAGGACCTTTTTTTTATTCAAACCCTTTTTTCTTAATCTCATCAATAATATCCAATCATCATTCTTTATCAATAACTCAATCTTTTAAAACATAAACCTTGTCAAAATCTATATAATCCATTATCTTAAAATTATGAGTAATCATAATTATAGAATTATCTTTATTATCAAGTTTTTGAATTAATGAAGCTACAATTTTAAAAGCATCTAAATCAAGCCCAGAATCTACTTCATCAAAAATCATATATTTTGGATTAAGTAAACGAGCTTGAAGTATCTCTATTTTCCTTTTTTCTCCTCATGAAAAACCTACATTTAAATCTCTTTCTAAAAAACTTTCTCTTATATCAAGTTCTTCAAGATACTTTCTTATAAATCTCTTGAATAAAAATGGTGATAATCCATTTTTTAGACTGGTCTCACCTAAAGAGACCGGTCTCTTTAATAAATGATTATTATAAATAATTCTCAGATATTCTCATAAATTAATTCAAGGAATTTCTACAATATGCTGAAAAGAAAGAAAAATTCAAGCTCTAGATCTTTCTGAAACTCACATCTTTAGTAAATTTTGTTTATCAAGCAATACTTCTCATTCTCTATATTCATATTTTGGATTTCACACTAAAAAATTAGCCAAACTTGATTTTCAACTTCCATTTTTTCACAAAAGCAAATAATTTTTCCCAATTTCAAAATCAAGACTAACTCATTTTAAAATCTCTTTTTCTCCTACATTGATTTTTAAATTTTTTATTTTCAGCATTTTTATAGAGATTATTTCTAATAATTCTAGTCAATTCATATTAACTAATAATCCTATTTTTTCAAGTTCTTTTACATAATTTACTCTTAAAATTACATCCATTTTTTCAAATAGTTCACAACTTGTTAAAAACAAAAAAATCATCCCTATTTTAAACAAAAAAATAAATTTCCTGATTTGTCTAGTCGATTTTTTACTTTATTTTGACAAAAGAAAAAAAAAGTATAAAACTACTTATAGAAGTACTTATTTATAGAGAAGAAAATCTAGTTATTAACATATTTTTAACAAAACTAGCAAAAAATGGAGTGATTGCATATACCAGTACTTTTGGAAGAATTAGTTTCTTCTGTAAAGATAGAGAAAAATAAACAAAATATAATAGTTGATTGTACTCTATGACTTGGTTGACATGCAAAAAAAGTAATAGAAAAAATGAATCCTTCTGATATATTTATATGATTTGATGCTGATATTAGAAACCTAAAATTAGCAAAAGAAAATTTAAAGTGAATAAATGAAAAAGTTAAGAAGATTTTTATAAATTCTAACTTTGTAAATTTAAAACAAGAATTAGAAAAAATTAACATAAATGAAATAACTTGAATTTACTATGATTTATGAATATCTAGTTTACACATAGATGAACCTGAAAGATGATTTAGTTTTAGGTTTGATTGACCTCTTGATATGAGATTTGACACAAGCATATGATTTCCTGCTTCGCATATAGTAAATACCTATAAAGAAATAGAATTAACAAAAGTTTTTAGAGATTATTGAGAAGATTCTGCAAGTAAAAAAATAGCTCTAAAAATAATAGAAAAAAGAAAAACTTGATTTAGATTTAAAACAACAAAAGAATTAGCAGACTTGATAGATGAAACTACAAAGTTTCCAAAGACTAAAACTCGTATATTCCAAGCACTTAGGATAGAAACAAATAAAGAAATAGAAAATCTAGAAAAATCTTTAAAAGATGCAATAGATTTATTACAGACAGCTTGAACAATTTTTGTAATAAGTTTTCACTCTTTAGAAGATAGAGTTGTAAAAAACACACTTAGAAATGAAAGTAGAGATTGTATTTGTAGTGATATAATCTGCACATGTAAACATACAAAACAAATACAAATATTAACAAAAAAACCAATTTTGCCTAGCAAAAAAGAAGAAAGCCTAAACCCAAGATCTAGAAGTGCAAAAGCAAGATCTGCAATTAAGTGTTAAATTTGAAATTTTAAATTATTTTCTTTGAAATTCCTATATTTAACATTTACCATTTAAAACTTAATATTTTAAATAAATGTATCCAAAACTAGTATTAAGCGAAGATAAATTACCTTTCATCTCAAAAAGATGGAAAGAAAAACAAAATATAAAATTTGATATAAGCTTTACTTATGTTATTATGATAAGCTTTATCTTTCTTCTACTTATTTATTATATTTGGATAATAAATGCAAATGCTACGAAATGATTTAGCATAAGACAATTAGAACAAGAAAAGAAAAACTTGATGATCGAAAAAGAACAACTAGAAGTTAAAATAGCAAATCTAGAAAGTATAGATGGAATAAAAGATGAAAATATGGAAAGCATTGATAATATGGAAAATGTGGAAAATCCTGATTATTTAGTTATAAAAGAATGAGTAAATTATGTATATAAAGATTAATATTTAATCTTTACTTTAATAAATCGCCCAAACACCCAAAAAACTTTGTACCAACAAAGTTTTTTATATTTTTACTGAAAAACTAATTAATCTTACATCCCCCCTCTATATGCACTTGCAACATCTCAAATTGGAGTTCATCAAACTAACCTTATTAATCTTTCTTGTGGATTTTCATTAGAAGCGATCATATTTAAAGAAGAATCTTCATTTGATGGGACTTTTTTATTTGGTTTTTGTTCTTGTTCTAACTCTCCTGTTTTTGTTTCTGATTCTTTTTTAGACTCAGGTTGAATTTTTGGTCAATCTTTTATGATTTCTTCTATTGGTAATTTTAAATTACTATCAAAACTTCACCTAGCGTTTTCCACATATCTATCTATAAGTGACTCTAATGAATCATTGTAATCTTTCACTAATTTATCATCAACTCCTTTATTTGTCAATTTATCAAAAAGTCATTCTTTTCATTTTTTAGTATTATTTATTTTACTTACCAATCAATCTAAAACAGGTTGAAGATCCTTATATTTATCTCCCAATATTGTCTCTAAAATATTCCCCTTTAAAACTTCTACTTTATTTTCATTATTTTTAACTAAGATTTCTGCCATAAATTTTTTATTAAAAAAATAAATTATATTGTATCAAATAAATTAACTATTTCCTTATCTTCATTGTATCTTTCAATTTTCTCATTAAAATCATTTTCTTTTCTACCTAGATTTATTTTTAAATTTATTGTTCTAGTAGATAAATCATTTATTGTTTTCGCTAAATTTTCTAATATAGAATCCAATTTATTTTCATCTTGAATATCGTTTATAATAACTTTAATACTCGATAAACTATCTATCTGATTTTGACTTAAAAGACTATCTTCTCATATCTTTAGATTAATAAGAAAATCTATCAATTCTATAATTTTATCTACTTTATTCTTTATCATATTCTTAAAAAAATATATATTCTATTTATATTTAATCATAATTCTTTTTTTTTGTCAAAATATAACATTAAAAAACTCTTTGTATTTTATCATACAAAGAGTTAATATATATTTGAAATCTATTTTAAACTTTTTTTCAAAATAAATTCTTTAACATTTGATTTATTTTCATCACTATAACAAGAAAAATTTTTATAATAATTGAAATATATATTTAATAATGATGTACTATCATATTTTATATCATAATTTTTAATTGGGGTATAAAGTATAGTGTCTGTATAATTATTCAATGCTAACTTAGAAAAATCAAAATCATTTAAATTTGGACTTCAAACTGATACAAAACTTCAAGTTTTAGTTATTTCTACCTTTGTCCTATTTATAAAATCATTATAAACTAAATTATTACTTCAATTTACATAAATTCAAGTTGGATATCATAGTCATCAAGTCAAAACTTTGATTATATTATCTCATTTTGTAAATATATTATCATCTCCTTTTGAAAAGTATGGGAAATAATAACTTTGTTGTAATGTACTTCAGCTTAAGAAATCCAATTTTATATAATAAGCTCAAGTATTTGAAAAATTAGTTCATGATAAAGTAGTTATATTTATATTATAATTAGTTCATGAAGTAAAAGTTTTATCTTCATAAGTTCAAATTATTCATGTTCATGAATCTGTACATTTTATTGGATCTGTTCAAATTATTTTATATTCTCAAATATTACATCATAACTGTAAAGTTTCAGGAGCTAAATATTTCACAAAATGATAAGTTCAAGTGTTACTACTTCATATTTGATATAAATCCTCTCATGTTGTTATATTTGTAAAACTAAAACTTCAAGTACCTGTTGGACTTGTAAGAATAGGATTTGTAACTCAAGTAGCAAATAAAAAAGAGAATTCAAGTTTATTTACATTTGTAATATCTTTTTTTGGTTTGAAATTTAAACTTATATTATCTACAAAACTTCAACTTGAACTGTAAGACAAAATCTCTCTTTTTCAACTATTTGCTATATAAATAGTTTTTTCACTATCATCATAATAAATTCAAGTAGGTTCTTTTAATCATTCTTCCCTTCAAAGTAATTTGCTTATCTTATTATTACTCAGATTTAAATACAAAATCCTATCATTTAAAGTATCACTTATAAATAAAAATCAAGTTCATCAAAGCAAAGCATAACTAAGACCAGTTGGATTATTTAAAAATACACCAGTTCCAAAACTTCAATCACTAAATTCATCTCAAAATACTTCTTTTCAAGCTATTTTTACAAAACTTGAAAGAGAAGAAGTATTAAAACTGTAAATACTATTTCATAAAGTATCTGAAACATATCAAATATTTCATGCTCAAAAAGCTACATCAGTTGGTCAAAATAAAATTCAAGTAGAGTTTCATCAATTTATTATAACTCATGAAAACATATTTGTTTCTATTCATCAACTACTAAAACTCTTTCAATCAAATATATCACCTCATTGTCATTCAAAAGGAATAAAGTTTTTGATAATTATATGGTTTGTCACCTCACTATCACTTCAACTTGCACAATAATATTTGTTTAAACTAGTTTCTCAAATATAAGTAAATCCTCATTTATCAAAATTTTTATTTACTTTAAACAAAACTCATGAAGCAGTATTTTTTACATAATTTTTATTTACACTATCTAAATTCTCATAAATATCTTTTGTAAATTCTTTTATTTCTAAATCATTATCAAGTGAAATTTTCTGATTTGTAACATTTTTCATTCAATCAGTAACAAAAACTGAAACAGACAACATCAAAAACATAGAAATAGTTATACCAACTATCAATTCTACTAAAGTAAAAGCTTTGAAAAAATTGAATCTATTTTTCATAAATTTAAATAAATAATTAAACTAATATTCCAAATCTGTCATTCCGGACTTAGATCCGGAATCTCTAGCAAGATAAAACTTATTTAATACTCTTAATGAGAAATAAATTAGTAATGTGAGTCCATAGATTCCGAATCAAGTCCGGAATGACAAAAAAATTCTTAAATCTAAATTTTCATTTTCTCTTCTATAAATTCCATCAATTCTTGTTTAAATATTTGTTTACTAAATTTTTCACTATGTTTCTTTATTTCTTTGGGATCAAACTCCATACTTTCAAATTTTTCAATTGCTTTATTTAAACTTTCAACAGTTTGTTCTTCAAAAAATATTCAAGTAACTCAATCTATAACTGTCTCCAAAGCTCATCATTTTTTATAAGCTATAACAGGGGTTCCTGATGCTTGTGCTTCTATAGGAACAAGTCAAAAATCTTCTTCAGGAGGAAATAAAAAAGCCAAAGCATTACTATACAAATTTATAATATTTGGTCTTGGTAGATTTATAAACCATTTTATATTGCTCTTTGATTTTGCTTTTAGAGTCTTGTAAAGTTTATTTGGGGTATTTGTAACTAATACTATTTTTTTTCCATTTTCATTAAAAGCATCTACTATCAAATCAAATTTTTTGTATGGAATACATCTTCAAACATAAAGATAATAATCATCTTTTTTAGTATTTAATTTAAAACTTTTAAGATCAATTCATGGATAAATAACTTTTGATTCTCTTCTATAATATTTTTTAATTCTTTTTGCAGTATTTTCACTATTTGCTATAAAATAATCAGGTCTCTTTGATGCTACAAAATCCCATTGTCTAAGGCGATGAACAATCTTAGGCATTAACCATTTCCCTATTGGATTTAAAATCCCAAATTCCATCATATTTATATACTCATGATAATGGCTCCAAAAATAACGAGTGGGAGTATGACAGTAACAAATATGTAAAGTTTCTGGTTTTGTGATAACTCATTTACTTTCGGCAGATGAACTAGATATAACTAGATCATATTCAGATAAATCAAAACTTTCAAAAGCAAGAGGTCTCAAAGTAAGTGCCAATTTATGTGATTTATTTAAAAAAGGAATTTTTTGTATAAATGAGGTAGTTATTTTTCTTCACTTAAAAATAGGATTATTTTCTTGAAAAAATACAGATGTAAATATATCTGCCTTGGGAAACATCTCAAGCAAGTCAGCCAATACAATTTCGGCTCAACCAAAATCTTTTATCCAATCACAAACTATTGCTACTTTCATAAAAACAAAAAAAATTATATAAACATTAGTTTATATAATTTTCTTATAAAATCAAAAATTAAAATACTAAAAAGGAATATCCTCTATATTAATTTCTTCTTCTTTCTTTGGTTCAGTTTTTTTGATTGCTGGAGTTTCATTATTTCACATAGTTTCTGTAGATGATTGATTAGGAACTCCTGCTGAATCAAGCATAATCATATTGTCTGCAATCATTTCTGTCTTATATCTCTTAGTTCCATCTTGTGCTTCCCAAGATCTAGTTTGTAATCTTCATTCTAAAAAAACTCTTTTTCATTTTTGTAGATATTGACTAGCTATTTCAGCAAGTTTTCCCCAAATTACTATATTATGAAATTCTGCTTGTTCTTGTTTCATTCCACTTCAATCAACCCAAGTTCTATTTGTAGCAACTGAAAAACTAGTTACATTTTGTCCATTTGGAGTAGTTTTTAATTCTACATCACTTGTTACTCTTCAGATTACCTGAGATTTATTTAAATCCATAAAAACTAAAATTAAAAAGTTAAATTACAAAAAAAGTAAAAAAAGTAAATTTTGAAGTTTTTTCCATACCTTTTTCTACTTTTAATTATATAAAGCAAATAAATAAAATCAAATAAAAAATTGATTTTTTGTTTTTTTTAAATAAACTACGGTCCGTGAGCTTCTACACAAATTTTTTTATTATTTAAGTTTTTGTATTTTTTCGAGAGATACGATTAAATCTACTTAAATATCAATAACTAATAATCAAAAATTATTAATTATTAATTATTAATTATTAATTCTATAAATATGGCAAAAAAAGTAAAAGCATATATTAAGTTACAGATCAAGTGAGGACAAGCTACTCCAGCTCCTCCAGTTTGACCTGCGTTATGACAACACGGGGTACCAATTCCTCAATTTACTGCACAATTCAACGACAGAACAAAAGATAAAATGTGAGTTATATTACCTGTAATTATCACTGTTTATGAAGATAAAAGTTTTGATTTCGTAGTAAAAGAACCACCTGCATGAGTATTAGTAAAAGCTAAATTAGGTCTTGCAAGTTGATCAAAAATCCCTCAAAAAGATAAAGTTGGACATCTAACTTTTGATCAATTAAAAGAAATCGCTACACAAAAAATGGTAGATTTAAATGCAAAAGATATGGCTTGAGCTATGAAAATCATAGATGGTACAGCTAGAGCTACTTGAGTTACTACTGATATCCATGGAATGAGTAAAGCAGATGTTGCTGCTAAATTATAATAATTAAAATAGGATTTTAGACTAAAGCTTTTTTTGCCAGTCTAAAATTCTATTTTTTGCTCCTATCGTCTAGTGGTTAGGACATGGCCTTCTCAAGGCTGGAACTGGGGTTCAATTCCCCATAGGAGTACCAAAAGAGAAATTTAACATTTTAGAGCTTTCAAATAATGGAGTTTCCTTTATCTGAAGCTCTTTTTTAGTGCTCACAAAAAGTTCAAACAAGAGATTTTTTATAATTTATAATATATCTAATATAATTTATAAAAAAGTAGTGAATTGATAAAAGAAATTAATAAAATAAAAAGTAATATTAAAGAGAAAATAATTATTTTAAGTATTAGCTTCATAATTTTTGTAGATTTAAAGATTGAAGAAATACAGATGAATTAGCAAAACAAGCCTTGCAATATTGAGTTTCTTTTGTATCATAAAGTATATATGGAAAATTTCTGAATATAATGATTCATTTAGAATAGCTTATGCACAAATAGATAAAACAAAAATAATAGAAGCTATTTCAAGATTCCATAAACTTGTAAAAGATACTAATTAATACTAACTTTCCTCTTATGCAAACAACATCTCATTTTATATGAATAGAGTTAAAAATTGAATTATTTTCAGATATTTTTATTAAAGTCTATAACTACATAAAAGAAAATAATATAGAAAATTCTATATTATTTCAAAATCCTCTTTCTCCTCACATTACTATTTATTATTTAGAAAAAGATATAGAGAATAAAATTAAAGAAGAAATTAAAGAATATATAAAAAATTTTGAAATAAATGGTACTATAAAATTAACTTGATTTAATTATTTTTTTAGATGAGAATGAAATAGATTTGTTTTGTATTTCACAAATAAAACAGACCTTCCTTTAGAAGATTATAGAAATAAATTACATGAAAAATATAATAGAGATTATGTAGAAGATAATAGTTTTTCTTTTTCTCCTCATATAACATTTTTAAAAATACAAGATAGTAAAATATTTGAAAAACATAGAGAAAATATTGAAAATATTATAGATGAAGAAATAAAAAAAATTAATGAATTAGATTTAAATTCAAAGAATATATTTTTATATGCTGTTAATTCTAAGTTTAAAGAAGAAATACAAATTAAACTATAAAGGGTATATTAATATACCCTTTATAATTCAATATCTCGTTTCTTACCTTCTGGACAACTGATTACCAATCTTTTTTTTAATTAAAAATACATATAAAAAGCCCTTTAATAATGGCTTTTTATAGTTAAATTCTCTTTGAGTATTTAACAATATTTCATTACAATTCCTTTCAATCAAATACTCTCTGCAAATAGCATTTCATTATTAAATTTATCAGGAAAAATTTTTATTATTTTAAATCCAATATTTTCATAATATTTTTCTAAATCCTTTTCTGTGCATAAATATAAATTATTTCAATCATATTTGTTTTTAATTAAGGATTTTAAAATAATATGTCCTATCTTGCCTCATCTATAATTTTCATCTATCCATAAACTTCAAACTTCTTTATTATTATTTCATATATCATAGATTCTTCAAAACCCAATAATTTTATTATTTTCTTTAATACAAACAAAATCTTCTTTAATTAAATTATTATGAGAAAGGTGAGTTTTTTTAATTATTTTAGAAATAAGTTGCAAATCATTATCACTTATATTTATAGAAATTTCCATAGTATAAATTTTAATATTAATTTATTTAATTATACTTAAAAAATCCCAAATATTATTATGAATAATTCATTTATAATCCTGTATTAATATCTCATCTAATGATATTACATATTTGGGAAAATTATCTTTAATTTTAAGTAGATTTCAAAACTCTCTTTGCATTACAACCTCATCAGTTATTAAGTAAGCAACCTGAATATATATCCTGTCTTTTCATTTCTCTGCTACAAAATCTATTTCTAAATCTCAAATATTTCAAACATATATATTAAATCAATTTTGTCTTAAATAATTATATACAATATTTTCTAACTTTTTTCAGCCTCAAATATCATAACTTGAAGAAAAAAAGTTATTGAAGGCTAAATCATTGAGATAATATTTTTTTTCTCATTCAAGAATTTTTTTTCATTTTAAATCATATCTATCCACTCAATGAATAATATATGTTTTTACTAAAAAATTAATATAATTTCAAATAGTATTAGTATTTGTATGAATTTGAAGTCACTTTAGTTTTTTAACAATAGAATTTAAAGAAAAAAGATTTCAAATATTTCATGATAAATAAAAAAATAATCTTTCAAGTAAATCTATATCTTTTATATTATATCTTTTAACTATATCTTTCAATATAACACTATCTTTTAGAGATTTTAAAAAGTTTAATTTTGATTCAAAATCTTCTAATTTATATATTTCAGGTATTCAAGATGTGTTTAAATAATTCAAAAAATTACTTTTTGAATTTTCTAAATTATGATATTCTAAATATTCTACATATGAAAAAGGAAATATTTCAAAATCTATATATCTTCAGGCTAAATATGTTGATAAATCTGAAGACAATAAATTTGCATTACTTCAAGTAATAAATATATCAACATCAAAACTATCATCTGCCCTATAAGCATTTATCAGTTTTTCCCATCATGATAATTCTTGAATTTCATCAACAAACAAATACAATCTTCAAATGATTTTTTCAGCTTTTATATAATTTTTAATATATTGATCTAAATCATTTATATCTTTGTATTTTATATAATCAATTTCCAAATTTATGTAAATGATATTTTTTTTATTTACTTTTTTTGAATTAATCAAAAAATCTATTATTTGTTTCATTATAAAAGATTTTCAAACTCTTCTTTGTCATATAAGTACTTTTATAAGATTTGTATTATCTAGATATTTTAAAATTTTATTTAAATAAAATTTTCTTTTATATCATATATTCATATACTAAATTTTAAAAAATTAATATTTTAATAAGTATACTTACTAATTATTAAAAATCAATATATATTTTATACTAATTATTTTTTACGAAACCGGTATATTAATATAACCTTTATAATTCAAAATTTCTTTTCTTACTTTCTGGACTACTGAGTACCAAACTTGAAAATTAAAACTAAAAAACAGCATTAAATAAATTATTGTGCTGTTTTTTATATTATATTTTTATTTAAGATAAATCTTTTATATTAATCTTATTTTTATTAAGCCACATATAAGTTCATTAATAATAATAACATTATTATAATGTTTTCAATCTTTTTCAAAAATAATTTTAATTCCTCTAAATCAATCTTCCTCAACAATTCCTTAAAAACTCAAACATTAAATTTTTCAGGAATACCAAAATATTAAAAAAACAAAAAAAACTAATTTATTGTACTTTTATATTAAAAAATATATAATAATTATATTATGTTTATAATAATAAAAAATTATGAAAAAATATATATTTATAATTTCTTCAGTAATTTCAATTTGATTAACATCATATTTATCTATATTACCATTAAACTGAAATAGCCAAGCAGATATCTCAAATTTATATTCAACATCTATAACCCCAGCATGATTTACTTTTTCAATTTGGATTATTATATATCTGAGTTGGATTTTTTTATGAATTTATATAATGCTTAAAAATATTAAAATTAAAAATATTAAAATTTTATTATTAATTACTGCTCAAATTATATCTGCATTATGGTTATTCCCTTGGCATTATAATTATATTTGAATTAGTCTAATAATAATGATGATATTACTATCAATACTTTGATACCTATCAATAAATAGAGAAAAAAATGTTATATTTCAAAATATATCTGATTTATTCTTTTGATGGATATTAGTAGCTAGTATAGCAAATGCTCATATTTTTTTAGTTTATTCAAACATATATTCAGAACCAGTTATTTTATGAGTAATATCATTAATAATATGATGACTTATAAACTATATAATTCTTAAAAAATATAATTCTTTAATTACTTCTATAGTATTTATATGGGCTTTAATTTGAATAATATCAAAACAAACTGAAATTTTTATAATATTTACTAGTTATATTATTTTAATAATACTAACATTAATAATTGTAAAAAATAAGATTATAAAAAAGATTTAAATTAAGTTTAACTAATAATATTTTTTATATTTGTTTTATTTTTTTATATAATTATAAAAATAAATTTGATTTAAGATTTTATTAATATATTATTGTGTTTACAACTTTATAATTAACTAAAAATATATGACTGACTCCGAAAATAAAGAAAATACAGATAGTGAAGAAATAGTTAATGATACTGAAAATGAAACAATAATAGAACAAGAGAAATCAAAAACTCCAAATATACCTCCAGTAGCAAAATATACAAGACCACCAGCTTTTGAAAAATGAAATAATTTTGCAAAATGAAATCAAAATAATAGAGGTTTTCAACAAGTTCAGAGAAGAGCCGCAGGAAGATGAAGATAATTTTTTGTTTTCTACTGCTTTAACATTTTTAAAAAACTCTTACATAAATAAATATGTAAGAGTTTTTTATATTTTACTTTATAAAAAATATTTATATACTTTATATATACTACTTATATATTTATATAATCATGCTATTAAGAAAATCTAAAAAAGTATTTATACACTTGGATTGTGACAGTTTTTTTGCTTCTTGTGAGATACTCAAAAATCCTCTTTTAAGAGGAAAGCATGTTTGTGTATGAGAAGAAATTATTGTTGCTTGCACATATAATTGTAAAGCATTATGAATCAAAACATGAACTCCTATTTGGGAAGCAAAAAAGATACTTAGAAATAATTGATTTTTTCTACCTGGAGACCATTCTTATTATGAAAAAATCAGTGATGAAATATTTAATTATCTAGAAGATTCTACTCTAACTTTAGAACCTTTTTCTATTGATGAAGCTTTTTGTGAAATAACCTGATTACCAGAACTTTATAAAATATCCTTGGAATGATACCTAAAAAATCTACAACAAAATATCTTAAAAGAAATTTGAATTCCTGTAAGTATATGATGTGCTGATACTCGCATCAAAGCAAAGATATTTTCAAAAATAAATAAACCCTTTTGAATTTATATATGATTTGATAAAGAAAAAGAAATTGCACTTTTTAAAAATTTAGACATAGCAAAAATTCCATTTATATGAAAATCACATCAAAATAAACTTAGAAGTGATGCAAAAAGCATATATGATTTTGTATGATTATGATTTTGGGATTTAAAAAATAAAATTTGAAAAACAGCTACTGATTTATGGTTAGAGCTAGTCTGAGTAAATGCTTTTATCGTAAAAAAATCCAAAGAAATAAAATCAATGTCTAGAACTAGAAGTTTTAATCATCATATAAACTCTGACAAAAACTTTTTATTACTTCAACTTACCCTAAACTTTGAGAGACTTTTTGAAAAACTAACAGAAAAAAATCTGGAAATAAAAAAAATTGCTTTATTACTTAGAACAAAAAACTTTCAAACTCTTATATATGAGCTCAATTTACAAGAACATACAAACAATAGAAATATTATATTTTCATCTTTAATTAAATTATTTGAATATAATTATAACGAAAAATTTCTCTACCGTTCTACTTGAATAATTTTCAATGAATTAAGAAATTATTTACCACAACAAAAAAATATCTTTGATTGACCTTTAAGATGAAAAGAAAATAATTATAATTTATATAAAACTATTGAAAGTATAAATGAAAGATATTGATCACATAAAATTTCTTTTGGAACTTGCTTACTTTGAAAATGAAATGATTTAAAATTAGAACTTAGAAAAAATTAAAAACAAATTTATACTTATTTCATACATACTTTATTTTTTTCTAAAATCTCAAACTCAACATTATCTCAAACTATTAATTGATGCTTATCTTTTAATAATTCAAACACTCTATTTCTAAGATGATTAATTGTTATACAAAAAGTCAATATTAAGAATTGAATTTTTCCTATTAAAATCATCTTTCATATAAATAACCATTTACACTACTAGTAACATCATTAATAACTCCTAAAATATCTTCAATAATAATATGTTTAATTGAATCAAAAAACTTTATTATACTTTGTTTATTTTCTCATATCGAATTAATAGTATTTTCATCTAACAAATTAATCCTCCCAACAAAATAATCATAATCATTTAAAGTTATTAAAGTTTCTTTTGTTAAATTATCTAATATTTCATTAAATCTTTTATCAATACCTCCTAAAAGTGACAATCTAGAAATTAAATTATCTAATCTAAGTGTATTTTTTCTATTCATTCAAAATAATTTTTCTTTGTTATTTCTTACTATTCAAATTAAATCTCATAATATTTCATTCTCTGTCATATATTTTTTATAGTTATTAATAATTATGTTGTTATAATAATATAATTTAAAAAATCTTTCAAGTATTTGAAAGATTTTTTACTATAAAATTATTAATAAATTTTAATTATACCTTATATTATAAAGCATATAATAAACATTATAATCATTTTCTCATTCAACCTCATTATCATCGTTTTCATCCATTCATCTTTCTGAACTAAATATCTCTAATAATTTATCTATTATAGTAATATCTATATTTTTTAATATCTTCAATAATTCACTATATACCTCTCTATTTTCTCTTATATCAACAATTATCGATACAATTAAAGAATGTCTATTTGATTCTTGTTTCAATATATTTTCAAGTTCTTTTTTTAAATTATCTTTTAAATTAGATACATTTATAAAATCTCTTAATTGTTGAAAACTTTCTTTTTTTAATTGTTCATCATTTAATACTTTTTCTGGTTCTTTATTTAAACCAACATTTCAATTAGAAGTATTAAAAAAAGCCGCTAATTCTTCGCTAAGAAGTAATGATCTTGATGATACATCCACTATTTCAGGAACTTTTTTTGTCATTGATAACAAATAATTAATCCTTTTTATATTTTCTTCCAAAAAATTATAAACTTTTCTACTTATTCAAGACAAAGTTTTTGTAACACTAGAACTTTTTAAATGTTCATGTTGCTTCATATTAATATAATAATAAAATACTAGCATCGATGAATTATACTAAATATTTTTTATTGTCAATAAATTCTACTAGATTTTATTTTACATTATCTAAATCAAGATAATCATCAATTCTAATTTGCCGAACAAACTCATCAACATGGGAAACTAATATCATACCTCATTTGAATTCATCAAGAGCTTTAGCAATAACTGGTATATGTCTAAAATTGATATGATTTGTTGGTTCATCAAGTATTAAAATACCTGGTTGTAAAAAAACTAATCTACAAAAAGCAACAAGTCATTTTTGTCATTCTGATAAATCTCATATACAAGTTTTCATTATTTCTCAAGTTATCAAGAATCCAGCTGCTTTTGATCTAAGATCTTGTTCTGGTAGACCTTCTCATGCCGCTTCTCTAAAACAATCATAAACAGTCTGAGAAAAATCTAGATTTGAAAAATCTTGTCTATAATAACCTATTTTTACTCATGGAGTTAATTTACATCAATCTTCTTTTCATGACACAATTTTTTCAAGTAGTGTAGATTTACCTATTCAATTTGGTCCAGATAAAAGTAGATGATTATCTTTTCTAAGTTCTACTTCTATATCTTTTACTGTAACTTCATCATTTTGGATAACATGAACTGAATGAATTGATAAAAGTACACCTCCTACATCCTCTTGAAGTGGAATTGTAAATTCTCTTATAGTTCTATCTTCTTTTCTTGTATCTACCATATCATCTTCTAGTTCTTCTGCGGCTTCTCTCATCTTTTTTGCAACAAGTCTAAGTTTACCTCACTTATGAGCAAATACATTTGCTTGTTCTTTCTTAGCCTGTGCTTCTTTCGCAAGTCTAGCATTTGCCATATTTTCTTTTTCCATATTTTTCTTAATTTGTTCAACTACATCATTGTAATCTCATACAAATTGTTCTACCCTTTTAGTATGTACATCTAAATACAAAACTCAATCAGTAAAACTATTTAAAAATTCACTATCATGAGAAATAACCAAAACTGTTTTTTTATAATTTTGTAAAAATGTAGTTAAATGCCAAATTCAATCTCTATCTAAATTATTTGTAGGTTCATCTAATAATAATATATCAGGATTTTGAATTAATGCAGCAGCTAGTAATAATCTAGCTTGTTGTCATCCTGAAAATGCTTTTATAGTCTTATCAAGTGGAGCTTTTAAATTAACTACATCAAGAATCTCCCCTATTTGTTTATCTATATTAAAAACTGTTTTATCAGGAAAATACTTTCTAAAAAATGCCTGAACAGTTAATTCTTTATCTTCTGGCATTACAACTTGGTATCAAGTTGCTATTGTAAGTTTTTGACCTACATTAACTATTCATGATTTTTTTTCTAAAGTTCAATTTATCAACTTGAAAATAGTTGATTTTCAAGCTCAATTTTGCCCCATTATTGTTATTTTAGATCATTTTCTTACATTGAAAGTTACATTTTCTAAAATAGGTTTTCTAAAATCATAGAAAAATTCTACATCTTTAAAACTTATTACAGTCTCAGTTGTTACAGCCATTATTTTCTTAAATTAATTTTTAAAATCCCCAGTATTATATGAAAATGCTAAAAAATGCAAGTTTATTAAATCTCTACATTTTCATAATGACTTAATTTGTCTCACAAAATAGCAATTACATCAAACCTAGCTATTTCTAAATCTATTTTATTTTTTAAACAATAGTAATTTATTGTTTTTTTGATTTTTAATTTTTTATAATAATTTATACTTTCCTCTCAAATACCGTATTTATCATTATATCTATATTTTACCTCAAAAAATACATATAAACCTTGAAATTTAGTTATAATATCTACCTCTCAAATTGTACTAAACTTAAAATTTGTATCTAAAATTATATATCACTTCTCCTTTAGATATTTTATAGCCATAATCTCTCAAATATCTCAAGTTTTTTTCATATAAAAAATCTATAAATCGTAATTATGTGTTGATGAAGTTGAGAACCATTTTGGTTTTGTATTTATTCATAAATTAGGATGAACAAAGTCAAATTTAGATATACGGAAATATCCTAAATCAATATATATTTTTCAAATTATATCATCTTCTTTTGCGAAATTTGTAGCTCAAGGCATATAACAACTAGAAAAACAAGTTCTACTATCTGTTGAATGATTTCTATTATCTCACATAACAAAATAACTATTAGCTGGCACCTCATAAATATGACTTCATTTATCTCCAGAAACAAAAGTTGCATTTATATTTGAATCAGATAAATAAGGCTCTTTAACTTCTATAAAAGTATTTTTAGATAATGAAAATAAATACACTTTTCAATCTTCTATTTTGATTTTATCTCAAGGTAATCATATAATTCTCTTCAGATAATACTCTTTATCTTCACTTACATGAGGTCTAAAAACAACAACATCTCATCTATTTGGTGTATGTAAAAAAGTATATGAAAATCTATCAACAATTATAAATTCTCAATCATAATAGCTTTGATACATTGACTGTCCATTTATTTGAAATGGTAAAACAAAGAAAGTTCTTATAACAAAAACTATAACTCAAATAATCAATAAATCTTTCAAAAAACTTATTATCTCCTTAACTGTAACATTTGATTTTAAATCCATAATTATGCTCTTTTACAATTATAAAATACTGATTTTTTTTAGAACATCTTCTAAACTTAACTCTATTTGTTCTTTTTTTTCTAAATCCTTCAAAGCGATAAATCACTTATTAATTTCATCTTCTCACATTATCAAAATATACTTAATTCATTTATTTTCAGCATACTTGATTTGTTTTGCTATTTTTGCAGTTTCTAAATAAAATTCTGTATTAATTCAATTATTTCTAAGATAATTTAAAACAGTTAAATAATTATTTAAATATTTTTCATCTAAATTAAGCACTAAAACATTTGTTAAAGTTTTTTTAGTAATAATTAATTTATTTATTTCTTGAATTATAGACAAAAGTCTTGAAAGTCATATACTTCAACCTGCTCAAGGATATTTATTTTTTATAAAATTTCAAGTTAAATTTTCATATCTTCATCCAGAAGCTATACTTCCCATATTTTCATATCCAGAAATAAAAGTTTCAAATACAAATCAAGTATAATAATTTAATCCCCTTGAAATACTTGGATTTATTTTTAAAGACTCAGGCGACACTCATAAAGAAAGTAGAGAATTATATATTATTTTTAACTCTTCTAATCATTTTTTTACAAGGTATCCTACATCTTTTCATAAAAAATCTTCAATTTCATTTAAATTTCAATTATTTCATAGTTTTATAAAATCTATTATTTTTGAAACTATTTTTTCATCATTTAACTCTACTAGCATAGAATTTCTTGTTTTTGGAAAGTTATCTTTATCAGTATCAACCTTATCTTTTTTATCAATCATTGCTATTATTATCAAAAGTCTTTGTTCTGAAATTCACAAATCAGATAAAAATCATACAAGTAATTCTTTATGATTTAAATTAATAACAAATTTTCAGATTTCTAATTCTTTTAAAGCATAATAAATAGTCGAAATAATTTCTACATCTGCCAATAATGGTAAATTCCCATTTCAAATTATATCTATATCAGCCTGATAAAATTCTCTAAATCTTCATCTTTGAGCTCTTTCTCATCTATATACTTTTTGTATCTGAAATCTCTTAAATGGAAAAACCAATTTATCATTATTGAGTGCTACATAACGAGCAAGTGGAACCGTAAGATCATATCTAAGTCCTAGTTTTGAATCATCACTTATTTCTCAATTCAATCTATGCAAACCATAAATCTCATTATCATTAGCTCATTTTGAACAAAGAACATCTTCTCTCTCAACCAAAGAAGTCTCTAAAGAGTTAAATCAAGCTCTCAAATAATTTTTCTTAATTATTTCTTTAAAATTATCTTCAACTATTTGCATCTCAGGCAAATTCTCAGGAAATCCAGAGATTTGGTCTATTTTTATTGTCATAAAATTAATGGTTAACTTATATTTATTATATTATATGCAAACTATTTATTCTAGAAAATTAATTTATAATTTAGTTAGTTCCTTCTTTGCTAAATTTCATTGAAAATAGTTTTTAAGACAAGATTTTAATAAATTCAGGATTAAAATAAAGTTTTGTTTTACTATAATCAATAGAATAAATTTGATGTTAAATTTTTAGGAATATTTTAACATATAAAATTTTTGATGTTAAATTTTAAAATAATTTTTAACATTTAGATTATACTAAATCTTTTATCCAATTATCAATTTCTTTTGCAAGTTTTACTCACTCTCTGAGTTTTAGAACTAAATTTTCTGGCAATACTCAAACATAATCTAGTTCTTTATCAATATATTTTTCATATAATTCTTGAATTGTTTTTATCATTATTTGATTACAATCAAAAACAGATTCCTTTTCTAGTATCTGATTAGTTTCTTCTGGCTTTACAAATATTAAAGATCATTTATCTAAAAAATTACTTTGTAATTCATAATATTTTTTTCTTTTTTCTATTTTACTTGTAGCAACTGGTAAAACTAAAACAGGAGATGTTAAAATATCTTTATTGATTACAACAAAATAATGAGGTATTTTTATACTTACTTCTAGTACTTTAAAATAAAAGACACTTCAAACTTCTATATTATTTAAAAAATCTTTTTCTGATAAAATCATATTTTCTACATTAAGAAAATAATCTATCAAACTCAAGATTTTCTTGAAAAATATCTTTTGTTAATTCTAAATGTTCCTCTGATATATCAAAAATACTATCTTGTTCTGGTGTGTTTTCAAAAAAATCAAAATAACTCATCTGAGCTTGCGATATAGTTCAAGTTTTTAATTTAGTTTCAAATTTTTTCCATTCAGGATATTTATGAGTAATATCAACTAATTTATATCATTTATTATTTCAAAATTTTTCATATACTTGAGTCAACACTTCTATATTTGAATCAGAAAATTGAAGTAAATCTATTTCCTTTCTTGATTTAATACTATTCTCAAATTTTTGAAGATAAGTATTTATATAAATATTTGCATTTTTAGGTAAAAAGGTTTCATTTTTATCACAAATATTCTTAATTCAACTTGCTACTGGTCAAAACTTCATAGCAAAATAAGTATCTCAAACTATAAGTTTTCAATACTTTCTAAGATGTAATCTATCTGCTATCCAAACAAGTTTAAGGATTTTTAGTTTATCAATTGCAGTTCATATTTTTTCTTGTTCTTTTTTAGCAAAAAAATTGACAACTTGAACTCATTTTTTTAGATTAAATTCCATAAGTTTGTAATTTAATTATTATTTATAATCTAATTATATACATTTATTTATTTTATGCAAAATATTAATATAACATTAAATCATTAAAAAAATTTTTGATATATATATAAATTTATGTTAAAATAATAATATAATTATTACTAATATTATTTACTATGATTAAAGATAAGGAAATATTAATTAATAGATTAAAAAATGAAGTTGAAATATCAGAATCATTAGGAAAAATAAAGAAAAAATGCCTAAGATTAGAAGAATCATTAATAAATGATGAAGAAATTTTTTCATATGAAGCTTTAATTAATAATTTGTAATTTGGTATGACAAATAATTTTGAATCTAGAGATTTTGAACCACAAAAAATAACAAATACAACTGATGTGGATAATACAAATAATATAGATACAGAAACAAAGTATCTAGATATAAAAGAAAATATAGATGAATTATGATTACAATTAAGTAACCTTGATGATAAAAATAAATTAGCACTAGTAGAAATTGAACAAAAATTTGCTAATATAAGTATATGAATTCAAAAATTATTAAGAGAATGAAAATTAAGTGATAAATCTAAATCTTTATTCATATCCTTATTTGATGATATTATAGAGCTTAAGAGATTTTTTAATTTATCAATGAAATTAGAAGAAAATTTTAAGTATGAAATTTTAGAATCCCAGTTAAATCAAGCAACAGAAAACCTTGAAAAAGTACTTTGAGGAAATGCAACTTGTATTTCTATATGAATAAATAAATACGATAATCAATCTATTACTGATTTAAAATGATCAGTAAATGATTCTATATCAGTAAAAAATAAACTTATAGAAGATTATGATTATAAAGAAGTTACTCTTTTAAATAATGAAAAAGCAACCAAAGAAGCAATTTTAAGTGCTATAAGTAAATCCCCTAAAGACAAGCCTCTATTTATATATTTTGCTTGACATTGAAGTGAATGACATATTGTTCCTTTTATAAATAAAAAAGAAGAATTATCTGATGAAGAAATATTAAAACTATCTATTTCTCCTAAAGAAATCTATGATGCTATATGAGATCGTAAAGCTATCTTAATAGTTGATAAATGTGATTGATGAGAATTAGTTTTTAATGCTCCATCTAATGTTCAAACAATAAGTTCATCTTGAAGTAATTTTTCAGCAATAGAAGGAGGGCCTTCAAAACTTGCTAATGAAAGTACTAGAATTAACAATCGTAGTATTAGTGTAGTTAAAAAAACTCCTATTCCATATACTCATGATGAAGATTATAGATGAATATTCACTCAAGGCTTAACTAGTATTGATACAGCATGACTTGATTTATATAATGCAATAACTCATGTTTCATGACAAAAACCTCAAATTTCTACCACAAAGTTATAGTAATTCTACCTCACCACTATAACTTCCCCACTACTTCTACCAAATACTTCGGCATTATAAAATTCACTTATATAACTAGGTTTTACATAATATGTTCAAGCATGTGTAAATCTAACTAGATAAGCAAAATCATAAATTCAAGAATTTAGAGTAGTAATATATCCAAATAATCTATCTAGTCTGTATTCTGTTTTTTCAAAAATATTATCTCATAGGTTAAATACAGCTTTTGATGATGTTGCTAGATTTGGATTTATAAGTTCTGATCAAGCTGGGATAAATCATTCAAAAGCAACTTTATCTCTTGTTTCTGGAGTGATTAGTCTATTTCTTACTACAACTAACTGTCCTACTTTGAAAATAGATACTTTTGTTAGATATTCATATACAGACTTTTTATATTTTAACTGATCATAAGATATTTTTAAAGCCTGGTATTGTTTCCATTCTTCTTTTTTTAGAGAATCTATTTTTTTAAACTGATTATAGTCATAATATTCTTTTATTACAGCAAATCATTCATCTCTTGTTTCTACATCTTTTCCAGTCAAGAAATAATCCATACTCAAATCATAATAAACAGTTCCAACTCATGTTTTTTCAAAATTTAATATATTGTTATCTTTTAGATATTTCAAATCTATAAATTTCTTGTTTACATCTAGTTTATTGCTATCATTAAATGTAGATTCTTCAACAATGTCAGAATTTAATTTTATCTTCAAATTGAAATTAATATTTTTCAGTTCTCCACTTGAAATCATATAATTATAAACAGCATCAATAACAGATATATTATCTTGAGTTGAACCAAAACTTCAATCTTTCTTTTGACTAATAATCCATCTATTTAAATTATCTACTATATATTCAGTATTTTGTATATCTTTACTTCATAAAACAGATATTACTTTTAATAACAGTGAAGTATTTTCTATTCTTGAATACTCATCTGTTCTTCAAATATAAGCTCATCTAGGATTATAAATGAGTTCATTATTTATTATATTGTTTATATCTTTTAAAACTTCTTGTTTAAGTATATTTTTTTCTTCTTCGCTTATATTTTTTATTTTTAATAAATTAGCTACAACAAATGCTTTTTTCAAAATAGTAGAATTATCTACATTTTTCAAAGTAAGTAATTTGTACATCTTGTAGGCTTCATAATCAGAAGAATCATAATTCTGAATAGCTTCAATTGCATTAAGTCTATCAAGATCACTATATTTACAATCATTGTATTTAGTTTTTATACATCATTCTATTTGATTTTTATAAAATCTGTCTTTTAAGTAAGCAACTGTATCAAGCATAACTTTTTGTTCTTGATTATATCACATTTTCTCTACTTCAGATAATGAACTTAATATATAAGAAGTTAGATGAAAATTTGAATAATTTGGATAATTATTATTTACATCATACCAATAAACAAATCAACCATCTGCTTTTTGATATTTTCTTATATCAACCATATATTCTTTTGTAACTTGGTCTAAACTTTTTTTCTTGTAAATTTTATCTTCTTCATCGAAATAATCTATCGTTTTAGATTTGAAATCAAAATCTTTTCACACTGAAGTATAAAGTTTTTTAACATATATATTTGGCATTATAGCAGATGTTTTTTGCTCAGAACAACCATAAGGATATTGATTTAGATAATCAACTGAATCAATTATATTGTTAAATAATGTTGCACTATAATTTATACGAATTTGTCAAATACGATCCTTTAAATTAGACAAATCTATATGTTCATCAAAAGAATTATCTTTTGTTTTTCAAGTTTTAGCAACACTTTCTTTAGTAGCAGAATCTTTTATTTGTACTACTTTTTCTATCTCATCAACTTTAACATTTGTACAGTTTTTTTCACAAATCTCACTTGCTTTAAAATCAATTATTGATGAAGCTACATTCATATATCTAAAGAAACTTCTTTCATTTACTTTTATTAAAAAATTTACAGTTTTAGATTCTCAGTTTTTTATAAATAATTTTCTCTGATTTCATCATTTTATTTCAATGTTTGTTCATTCCATAGCAATTTCAAAATCACCATCTTTTCAAGTTTTATTAAATACTACAGGCGATAAAGTTATCTCATCTCAAACTCAAAAGAAATTTGGTAAATTATCATTTACTATAAGTTCTTTTGTCGTTGTTATTGTATCATAAGCTATTCAGATTTTATTATCAAGTGGAGTATTCACAATTACTTCTAAAACCCACGTTGTTAAGTTATCAGGAAGAATTTCGCTTTGAATAATTGCTTTTCAGTTTTTATCTGTTGTAAAATCTGCTTGCCAAAAAGCAGTATCTTTAAATACTCATCTTTTTTTCTTACTGTCTCATCATTTTATTTGTTCTCATGCTCATCATTTTTCACCATTTGATATATCTTTTACTTCAAGTTTTTCTATCAAGTTTATCATAGAAGAATACATCAAAGTTCCTAAATACCTTTTCATCTCATAGAAAAATGCATAAGGATTTTTCTTTGGGTTTCATACAAGTGCTAATAAACTTTCATCAACTATTGATATAGAACCATTAGCTCAAACTACAGGATTTCACTTTGCATCAAGAACGGTTATAGTACTTCAAACTTTTTCTCAAGGTTTATAACTTTTTTTATTTGTAGAAATAGTTACATTTAATCTCTTATATTCAGTAGAAACTTTAGTTGATGCTAAAGCTCTCTTGTAAATTGGTAAAGGATTTCAAGATTCTCTTCATATTAAAAATGCTCTCACATAATAATTTGGATAATAACTATTTTTTACATCTATTGTTATTCTATCTCAGTACGATTTTATATCCTGTACAAAATAATCCAAAATCCCATCATCTTTTTCTATAATTATAAGTGCTTTTCAATTATTTATTGGTGATTTTAAAGTATAATATGCTTTTTCTCAAACTAATACTTGTGTCTTTTCTGGTGTAAGTTCTGTTGTGTCATTATTTGGATTATACCAAGAAACATAATCATCCGAAGCTACATAGACACTACTTGTAGAAACAAAGCTTTTTCAATTACTTCAAGTATAAATAGCTTTTATCTTATACTCTCCTGAATCTTTTGTAATAAAAGTCTTAGAAGCTATTCAATTAATATTTGTTTTTAAATTAAATTCATCTTGTTTTGTTTCTTCTAAAGTATAATCATTATAGAAAACTCAATCAACTCATTCTTTTTTTACTTGTTTCCATTCTGTTTTTATAAGTTCGATTTTTATATCTTTTGAAGCTAACGGTTTTGCATCATAATCCAAAACTACAAATTCTCATTTTATTCACACTTTTTTATCATTCCAATATGGAGCTTCAATTCATACATAAGCATCAGTACTGTGTAAAATTGTTGAAACTGTTTTATTTACAGTTTTTTTTGTATCTTTATCTTCTACTTCTACATTGAAATTATAAATTTTTTCTGATTCTTCGTATTTTGTTGGAAAATTATAACTAAATACTCACTTTCAATTTTCATCTACTCTAAATTCTTTTACATCTGATAAATAATCTTCATAACTACAATACCCCCAATAAACACAATCAAAGTAAGCATATCATTCTCAAAATTGATAATTACTGTAATCTTTTGCATCAAAGAAATAATTTTGAGTTAAAACTGAATATTGTCATTTTGTACTAACTAAATTTCCTCAAAAATAATACTGTGGTAAAACTTGTAGAGAAACCTTATTTCCTAAAGCATAATCTTTATTTAATCAGGTTACATCTATTTTGAAATCAGGTTTTTTATATTCTTCTATATTAAAATATGCATCATTTTTATAATATTCTTCTTTTCAATTTCCAAACCTAAAACTAAATTTTCATAAAGGACTTTCTGCTGGAATTACAAATTTTGTATTAAAATTTGAATTATTATCTAGCTTCACATCCATAGTTGATATAACTTGATAATTAGAATCCAAAACTTCTAGTTTTCACTCTTTTATTGTAGATTTCTTGTATCAATTATATTCAAATTTTCTAAGTAATCATTTTATATAAACTGTATCTCCTGGTTTATAAATAGGTCTTTCTGTATAAAGATATAAGTAATTAGTATCACTAGTTGGATTTCAACCTACATATTTAAAATCATAATCAGAGAACATATTATTATTTAAATCAACTATCCCAAAATACTTATCATTTGTAACAAATACATAATTATAATTTAAATCTCATTCTATCTCATAGACTCCAGTTTCTTTGTTTAAAATATACTTTGGATTAACTTTTATTGTATTTTTTGATTCATAATCATAACTTAAAAACTCTAAATTTAAGTTTGAAACTTTATTTCAAGCAAAATCTGTTACAAAAAGTAATTTTTTATTCCCTCCTGACTCAAAAGTCACATTTAAATCAGATCTGATAAATAAATTAGAAAACTGATTTCTTCATCCAGCATCTCAATTAACTAATATAAAATTTGCATTTGTTTTAGATCAAATTATATCCTGTTCAATATCAAATTTATTATTTGTAATATTCCAATAATTATTTTTTACTTTTAGATTTTTATAATAATTTTTAGAACACTTAGGAGAAAATCATTGATTCCACTTATTATTTACATAATCTATGTACCCATTTTTATCCATTTCACAAACTTCCACATCTATATTATCCAAGTTTATTGTTTGCAAATTAACAACGAGAGGTAAATTTATCGGGATTAAATTTGTTTCTTTAGATAATGAAATATATAAATATTTGTCTTTTTCCTCAATATTTCCAGTTTTTACATCTGTTTCAAATGGTTTAGAAATAATATTACCATACTCATCTTCTAATGTATTTTTAGTTTGAATCTTATAAGATGCATTTGGATTTAATCTAGTGTTTATTATGTACAATTTCTCTCAAGATTTAGCAGGAGGACAATATCATCTTGCTAGATATTGTTCTCTAGTTACTTTTTTAAGATTTTCTTCAGATTGATCAGTTATTCCCCATGCTACTTGATCTTGATAATCTATATATTGATAATCAGTTACATTATTCACTTTTGAAATTGGCAAAGTTTGTATAAAATCTTGTGATTTTTTCCACACATTTATTCATACAGAATTATTTAAATACAAACAAGATTTAGAATATGATATAAATTTATAATCACTAACTATTAAATCAGATGCAGTTTTAAATTCTTTTACTATATCATTTTCAAGATTTAGATTTATTTCTTTTTTAATTATAAGTTTATAATTTTCAGATTTTTGTAAGTTCTGTTTTAAAGTAAATTTCAATAATTTTTTATTATCTATTATTGTTCAAGTTCATACCTGTTCATTAATTACTTCTTTTACATAAGATAAATCAAAGTCTACTTTACCTCATTTACTGTCTTCAAAAGAAAACAAGTTTTTATCAAGTAATTTTATTTCTTCTTCAAATGATAATTTTAAAGACACATTTTTTGATGGAATAAACCCATTATTGGAGAAATCTCTTGTATCTTCCAATTTAGATCAAGAAAATATATTTTGGTAAACTTCTAAATTATTTAAAAATGGAAATGATTGAGTTTGAATAGAAGGCTGTGTTTCTGTTGGAATATTACCATATTTTGGCTTAATTCAAGACTTAAAATCTAATCTATAAGATTCATCAAATTTATATTTTCATGATTTTTTATTTACTATTACAACTGACTCATTTAGAGGTTCATAAGTAAGAGTGAAATCCTGTTTTTTATCTTTTTCAAATAATTCTAATTTATCTTTTAAACTATTTAAATCTGGTGCAAAATTGAATCTGATTTTTATATTATCATTTACACTAAATTTCTTATCTACAAGATATTCTAATTTTGGTGTATTTATCTCTACTGAAGCTCAAGTTCCAAGTTTATATAAAAGTCAATCACTTTTTGAAACTGTAACTTTGTATTTTGTAGCTCCCAAAAATCAATCTTTTGGAATGTATTCTAAAACAGATGAAGTTGTCCATTTACAAGTTCATTCTAGTTTTGGTTCTATTTCAATTGGGCAAGGTAATTTATCTTTTGCATCTAAATTAGTCAATGCAATCATAGGAATATTGAAAAATACTGCTATGTTTTGTCATAAATTATCAAGTTCTCATTCTGGAACAATTTTTAAGACTTTTGCTCATTCTATAACTGAAACTATATAACTATATTCTTTATCCAATTTTTCTCATTTTTTTGATTTTAAGTTTTGTTTCAAAGTTATTGATATATCATCTCATATAGTAAGTTTCTGTAAAAATTTATACCTGATAGTATTAGTTCAAACAAGAGATACTTCTCAATCTATTTTTGGATTAATTACAAAATTCTCTTTTGTTACTGTAGATTTATCTAAATCTTGAGACAATGTAAAATCTATGTATCCAATATCAAAAGGAATTTTCCTATACGAGAAATCAAAATTGGAAGCAACTACTTGAAAAGTTGAATTAACAAAAAATGTATAAGAAAAAACTCATACAATAGCAACAACAAAAGCTATAAAAAAAGACAGAATTTGTTTTTTATATAACTTTACTTTTTCTAAAAAAAGGTTAAATTGCATAGGAAAAAAGATTAAGAGATTAAAGGATTAAGAAATTAAGAGAAAAGAAGTAAGTAAATTGAAATCATTTACTCTTGTACTATTTTACTCTTACTTACTTAAACTTTACTATTATATATTTAAATTCAAAAAAACAATTTTTTATATGAATAATCCTATTAAATTCTTAAATAAGAAAATAAGAAAATATAAATTTATATTTCTTTTCTTTTTTATTTTTTTATTATCTTATTTCTCTACTTTTATAATCAAACCAAATATCAATCAAATTCCCTACTCAACAACAATTTATGACACAAATAATATAAAAATCTGAGAAATAATTACAGACAATAAATATAGACATGAAAAACTTGATTTTGAAGAAATTCCTAAATTCACAAAAAAATCTATAATTAATCTTGAAGATAAGACATTTTACCAAAATAACTGAATAGATTATCTAGCATTAATAAGAGCAGTTAGAAATAATATTTCAAATACTCAAATATTAGAATGAGCTTCAACTATCAGTTCCCAAGTTATAAGAAATAATTATTGGTTAAACGCAAAAAGAACTTTTTTTATAAAATTAAAGGAATTCTACCTAAGTCTAGCATTAAATAAAAATTATTCAAAGGAAGAAATTTTGACAAATTATTTATGAAATATTTATTTTGGATATTTAAATTATTGAATCAAATCAGCTTCAAATTATTATTTTTGAAAAGATTTACAAAATCTTACAAAAGCTGAACAAATTGCTTTGATTTGCCTACCAAAAAATCCTAAAAAATACGATCCTTACAAAAATAGACAAGAATTCAAAACAAGATTCAAAAGTGTCACAACAAGTTTATTTAAAAATAATATAATCAATGAGGAAGAATATAATTCCATAATAAATGAAAAATTAGAATTTAACGAAAATCATGAAAATAAATTACCTTATGTGGTTGATTATTTGAAAGGATTAAATCTTTCGAACTTAGATACAATACAAGGAAGATTCCCTTCTTCAAGGGAATGACAAATATTTACTACAATTGACTACAACCTAACAAACAAAATAGATGAATTAGCTAAAAACAGCATCATTCCTCTTATGTGGAAAAATGTAAAAGATTATTCTGTAATAATAATAGACAGAAAAACTCAGGAATTAAAAGTAATGATTTGATGAATAAACTATTACTGACCTGAATGACAAGTAAATATGACGACTTCACCTAGACAAGTCTGATCAACTATAAAACCTTTTACATATGTACTTGCATTTAAAAATCTAGGTTATACCCCAAGTACCACAATAACTGATTTACCAGTACAATTCCAAACAGATTTATGATATGCCTATAATCCAAAAAATTATTCTCTAGATTATAAATGAGAAATAACAATTGCACAGGCTTTAAGCCAAAGTATCAATATACCTGCACTTAAAGTTGCAGAAAAAGTATGAGTAAACAATTTGCTTCAATTTCTAAAAAGTCTCTGAATTACAAGTCTAAACAAAGATGAAAACTATTACTGATTAGCTCTAACTTTATGAGTTTGAGAAATAAGTTTATACGAATTAACTAAAGCATTTACTATTTTTGCTTATGATTGAAAGTTGTGTGATATAAATGTCATTGCAAATAATAATTGAAGATCCCATTTAGTCCCCCTTAATAAGGGGGAAAGCTTGAGCGATAGCGAAAGCAGGGGGATTAACTCTTGCAAACAAATCATAGAAAAAAAATACACTGATATGATAAGTGAAATACTTACAAATAGGTATTACAAATTGTGAGAATTTCCTATAAATTGAAACTTAGATTTTCCTGATAAAAAAGTATTTTTAAAAACTGGTACTTCAAGAAATTTTAAAGATAATTGGACAGTATGATTTACTGACAATTATATAATCTGAGTTTGGGCTTGAAATAAAGACTGAAGTGAGATGAAGTGAGTTTCTTGAGCTTCAGGAGCCTGAGAAATATTTAAAAATGTAGTTGATTATCTAGAAAAAGACTGAGAAAAAAGTGATATAAAAAAAATCGAAAAAGAAAATATAAATTATCTAGAAATCACTTCCCCATTAAATAATAGTAAATTCAAAATAGATAATTTTAAACCTCAAAATACACAAAAAATAAAACTAGATTTTTCTACAAATCTAGTTTATGATAATTATAAATGGTTTGTTAATAATACAGAAATTAAAGATAATTTTATTCTACTTGAAACTTGAAACAAAGAAATAAAAATAATTTTGTATGATAAAAATTGAAATATAATAAAAGAAGAAAAAAATTGGATTTTTATTGAGTAGCATGATCTTTTTCCCAGTCATATAAAAATTTAACATCATCGTCTTCTTTTAATTTATTTATTTCAGCTACCATTAAATCATAAGCCTTACATTCTACATTTTTCTTTTTTTCATTTAGGGCTACATCCAAGAAATACTTTTCTGTTTCATTAATTTTTTTAACTATTTTAGTTATAGGCATTCATTTTAATGTTCTAAGATTATGAATTCTATCAGCAAATTTTACATATAGTATATCTTCTTTTAAGTTTTCTAAATTTCAAAAATAAATTTCATTTCTTCTATCTTTTCATATATCAATTAATTCTTTGTATCTTTTATTTGTATTTTCTTCTATTTTTAATTCTTCGTCATCTTTTCATTGTTCTATTATTTCAACTTCTTTTAGCTCTTCAATACTTAAAAATCCTCTCCAATCTTTTTTTGTTAACTCCATTACTCAATCTGCAATTTCAGGAGAAAATAACTCTTTCAACATTTCATAAGTTACTCATGAAATATCTTCAACCACATCATGTAGTAAAGATATAATAATCTTATTAATATTTGGATTTGGTAACTCTCTCAAAATTATTTCCATAGTTCCTTTATGATGCTCAAAACTTCTTTCTGAATTTCACTCGTCATCTATTCATTCTCTTTCTCTTCAACTAAATACTTGTTTTATAAGATGATATGCAGTATTAAATTTAAGCATAGCTTTTCTTGTACTTATTTCATGTTTATTAAGTCATAATTTTTTAATAATTTCATCATAATACTTTGTACTCATTCTAACATGATAAGAAAATCTTTTCTTGAAATCATCCAATAAAGCTTCAATTCTAGCTAAATTTAATGGATTTTCATTACTAATAGATAATTTTTGAGAAAATCATTGAGAAGAACAAAAATCTTCAAATCATCTAAACATTTCAACATTTGAAAAAATATCTTTTTCTTTACGAGAATAATTTGGATCTTCCTTTTTTTTCTGTCTGATATATAATTTAAGTAATGTTTTAAAAACATCTGTATCTTCTATATTAATTATATCTAGTGGAATACTTTCTATATCTATATGTCAAAATTTCTTTTTTTCTAAAACTTTTATGATTTTTCACAAAATTTCATCTGTTTGTTTTTGTGATTTTAATGAAAATCAAGTAACAGATTCTATAAATGGAGTTGTTTTATTAATTATATTTCTTACAAATTTAGAAATTATTCAAGAATCATTAAAAGAAGTTTCTTCCAAAACTTGTTTTATTTCTCCGATTTCAGTCTGAGATAATTTCATAAATATGATTTATAATATTTTAATATTTCTTTCTATAAAATAATACTTATTTACTATATTTTGTCAAGTTATTTTAATGATTTTCGTGTTTTTTGTTTTATAATTTTTTATTAAAAATTTTTTTACAAAAAATCGATTTTGTATAAACTACTTTCATATTTTTTAAAGAATAAAAAAAATGCAACTTAATGAAAAACAAGAAATAGCTAAAAATACAATAGATTGACCTCTTCTCATTATTGCTTGAGCTTGAAGTGGTAAAACTGCGACTCTGACAACTAGGGTTGAATATATGATTAAAGAAATGAAAATTGATCCAAAAAGCCTACTTTGTGTGACATTTACAAACAAGGCAGCTCGTGAAATGAGAGAAAGAATTGGAAAAAAATTATGAATTGAAATTGGTAATAATATTTATAGACAAAGAAATTTACCTCTTATGTGAACATTTCACTCTATTTGAGTATTTTTCTTAAAAGAAATTTTGTGAAAATATGATGTAAGTCAACTTTGAGTAAACCTGAAAAAAGATTTTTTGATTTATTCAGAAGAAGATAAATTGAAAGTTTTGAAAGATATAATTGTAAATGACCTAAAATTGGATGAAAAACAATTTAAAGCAAGACAAATAGCATATTACATAAGTGAGGCAAAAAATAGTTTCTTGACAGCAAGAGATTATGGTAGCGTGGTTGATAGTTATATAAAAGAAAAAGTCATGGATGTCTATAAAATCTATGAAGTTAAAATGATGGAAAATAATGCTATGGATTTTGATGATATACTTTTCAAGACTTTACAACTATTAAAAAATCCAAACATTTTAGAATATTATCAAGAAAAATACAAATACATAATGGTTGACGAGTATCAAGATACAAATCTAGTTCAATATGAAATAGTAAAACTTTTAGCATCAAAATATAGAAATCTAGCAGTAGTTTGAGATGATTGGCAAAGTATTTATAGCTGGAGATGAGCTGATATGAGAAATATATTAAATTTCAAAAGAGATTACTCTGAAGCAGTTGTAGTAAAGCTAGAACAAAATTACCGTTCTACAAAACACATAATTGAATCAGCAAACTCAGTAGTAAAAAATAATAAAACTGCTCTAGAAAAAACTCTCTGGACCGACAATGAACACTGAGAAAAAATCTGCCTAATTGAAGCTCCAGATGATAAACTTGAGGCATCTATAGTTGCAAAGATAATTAAGGAGAAAGTAAGTAATAATTCTATCATTCCTACTCACTCTTCTGTCATCCTCGGGCTTGACCCGGGGATCTCTAGCAAGGAAAAACTTTTAGAAATTACTAATGACTCAAATATTTCAAAAGATATTTCTACAGGATTTGATGAATTGATAGATTCTGAAACAAGTTCGGAATGACAAATTTCAAAATACTCCGACAATCTAATTCTCTACCGTACAAACTGACAATCTCGTCAGATAGAAGAAGCTTTGATGAGTGAATGAATTCCTTATAAAGTTGTTGGTTGATTAAAATTTTATGATAGAAAAGAAGTAAAAGATATGCTTTGATATTTAAGAGCTATTTATAATCCAAATGATGTTATAAGTTTTAAGAGAATTATAAATACTCCTTCTCGTAAAATAGGCTCTAGAACTTTGGAAGTACTAGACATTTACAAAGATAATTTTTCTCTACCCTACTTTCAAATCCTTGAAAATGTAGAAGAAATAGATGATCTAAATAATTGAGCAAAAAGATCAGTAAAAGAATTTTTCAATTTGATGTTAAATTTCAAAGAAAATGCAAACAGACTTGAAGTTGCTGATCTCCTAGAATACATAATAAAAAAACTTGATTATAAAAATTATTTAACTGAAGAATTTGGGACAGAAGAAGCAGAATGAAAAATGGACAATATAAAAGAACTTATAAACTTAGCTACAAACTATAATTGACTTTGAGTGGCAGAATCAATATCTCAATTTTTGGAAGAAGTATCTTTGGTTTCTGATTTAGACAGTGTAGAAAACGAAGCTGATTATGTAACTTTAATGACAATTCATACAAGTAAATGACTTGAACAAAAAAGAGTTTTTATAGTATGAGTTGAAGAAAGTATATTTCCACATATAAGAAGTTTAGAAAATCCTAAAGAACTTGAAGAAGAAAGAAGGTTGATGTATGTGGCTATGACAAGAGCAAAAAAAGAGCTTTACATATCAAGAGCTCACGAGAGATTCTATTTTGGTAATTACGTAAGAAACCCAATTTCTAGATTTATAAAAGAAATACCTAAAGAATCTATAGAAGATTACAAAATGGAAATCTCTAATTTTTCTCTTTGAAGTAGTTTTTCAAATATGGACAGCTTTTCTTCTGGATGAAGCATAATTCCAAAACCAAAAATCAAAGAATTCAATGATATCACAAATTTTGCAGTCTGAGACAAAGTAAGTCATCATAAATTTGGTAATGGTCTAATTACTTCCCTAAACTGAGAAATAGCAGAAATAGCCTTTTCTTGAATTTGAATCAAAAAAATGAACATAAAAATTGCTCCTGTGAAGAAAGTTTAAGGAATTATGTATTTTTGAGTATAAACTGTAAAATAATCCTTAAATCAGATTTATTAAGCAATAACTTCATATCACATACCTTCAAAAAATTGTTTTAATATTTCTTGTGCTTTTTGTTTGTTTGTTATTTTTGATATTTCTTTATTTCACATTGCTTCACTTAAATTTTTAAGTCAAGATTCAACTTTAATTCAAAATAAATTAAATTTATTAGGGTTTTCAATATTATTTAAATTAATTTCTTTTTTTTCTTCATTTATTCATACTCAAAATTTTACAAATTCTTCATTATTTCACTTGAAATATTTTTTATAATCATCTAAATTTTCTAATTCTACTTTTTCTTGAATATCTACAACAACTTTATATCCTATATCTTCAAAAAATTGTTTTAATATTTCTTGGACTTGTTGTTTGTTTGTTATTCTTAATAGTTCTTTATTTCACATTGCTGTATTTAAATTTTTAAGTCAATATTCAGCTTTAATTCAAAATAAATAAAATTTCTTAAAGCTTTCAATATTATTTAAATCAATTTTATTATTTTCTTCATCTATTAATATTCAAAAATCTTTAAATTCTTTTATGTGACTATGAAAATAATACTCATAATCCTTTAAAACTTCTAACCTTTCTTGAGTGCCAACAACTTTGTATCACATATCTTCAAAAAATTGTTTTAATATTTCTTGTACTTTTTGTTTGTTTGTTATTTTTGATATTTCTTTATTTCACATTGCTTCACTTAAATTTTTAAGTCAACTACCTGCTTTTATTCAAAATAAATTAAATTTATTAGGGTTTTTAATATTATTTAAATCGATTTCATTTTTTTCTTTATCTCTTAATATTCAAAACTTTTCGAATTTTTCACCATTTCACTTAAAATATTCTTTATAATCTTCTAATTTTACTAATCTTACTTTTTCTTGAATATCTAAAATAACTTCATATCACATATCTTCAAAAAATTGTTTTAATATTTCTTGTGCTTTTTGTTTGTTTGTTATTTTTGATATTTCTTTATTTCACATTGCTATACTTAAATTTTTAAGTCAAGATTCAGCTAATATTCAAAATAAATTAAATTTCTGATGGCTTTCAATATTATTTAAATATATTTCATTTTTTTCTTTATCTATTAATATTCAAAATTTTACAAATTCTTCACTATTTCACTTAAAATACTCTTTATAATTTTCTAGAGTCTTTAATTCTAAACTTTTTTCAATACTTAATATATCAAAACCTATTGTTGATAAATCAATTCAATATTCTGAAGCTCCTAAACTTCATCCTAATAATCTAAATTTTTCTGTTTTTTCTCATCAATCCAATAAATCTAATCAATCTAATCAATTATCATTTCATTTATTTCAATTTATTTCCTTATATTTCTCATAAATTCATCATACCCAAGCAAAATTTTGCATTCATCAAACATAATCATAATATCTAACTAGTCATCTTCACCTTAATCATCTACCAAATTGTTGTAAATATATTCTTGCTACATCAGTTCATCTCCAAAACACCACATTTGATACAACTGGTAAATCTACAGATTCATTCAACATATCCACTGATACAACTATTTTTGTAAGATTATTTTTATCTTTTAATCTATCAAGTCACTTTTTATCTGTATCAGAATGATATGCAACAGATATATCCTCACCATATCTTTTATTTATCTCTTTCACTATAACATTTGCTTGATTTATACTACTTGCAAATATAATGGTTTCCTTTATTTTATTGTCATTAACTATTAATCTATCTAGTAAATCTGAAACTAAGTCTTGTAAACTCGGTAATTTTAGCATAATCTGTTCAAATCTTTCATTAATTTCTTTTAATAATTGTTTTTTTTCTTTATAGTCTTTAATCTGTTTCGCATCATCTATCATTGAAGTAATAACTTCTATTTCCTCTTTACTTGTTATGGAACTCGCAATTAGTTTATATTCAACATCTGGAGAATATTCACTTGCTAAATACTCAGCCAAAGGATAACTAAATACAGGTTCTCAGAAAAGTTCTTCAGTTTTATTTGTTGGAGTAGCTGTAAGTGGTAATATTAGTGGACTTTTTCAATCTCTTCCATGAGTTGACAGTTTATCTATTAATTCCTCAAATTCATTTCATCCCCTTACATTGTGAGTTTCATCTATTATTACTATATCAAAATATGGGATTTTAGATTCAATAACTTTTAGGCTAGCAGTTTGATAAGTTGAAAAAAATATATTGTCTTTTTTTCTTCAATTTTGTTTAGAAAAAGTTTCAGTTTCATCCTCTTCATTTTGAGTAAATAAACTTATATCAATATTTTCTAAATTATCAGCCTTGGAATGAAAAGTAGATACTTCTATATTATCAAGAACTTTTGATGAAATTATTGGAGATTTATTTTCTGCTTGTCTTCAATGAACTAAATCATCTCTAAATTGATTTAATCAATCAATTCTATTTGTTAAAACTAATATATTTAATCATTCAAACTCTTTTTGTTTTCATAGTCTTTCGGCTTCTCTATTTTTTCTATTTCTTAATCTAAAAAGTAAATCAAGATATTTTCAAACAGTAAATGTTTTTCAACTTCAAGTTGCCATTTCTAAAAGAGAGGCATTTTCATATTTTTGTCCTCTATTTTCTAATCTATCAAAAACCATATCACTAACAAATCCAATCAATGATTTTATTGCTTGTTTTTGATAAGGCCTTTTAATAAATAAATTTGCTTGTTGCTCTAATTTTGACATATCATTTAATTAATAACAATTATTATTAATTATACTATATTATTTTTATAATATCAATTATTTTATGCTAGATTCTAATTCAAAATGCCTATATTTTAAAAATATATTATCTATTTCGATGTGTATCATAGGGATTCTTAAGGGGCAACTTCGCCGTAAAACGACACACTAAACATACTAGTATCACTGCGAAGATTTGCCGCCTTAAGCATTTTTGTTACTTTTCATGCGAAAAGTAAAAGGTACAAACAAGATAAAAAGAACTTAGATACAATACAAGGAAGATTCCCTTCTTCAAGGGAATGACAAAATAAAAAGCAAAAATAACAAATCAAAGACGAATAAAATTTGATTATTTCAGATTTTAAATTATATTACTACACAGTAATTATATAAATTAAACACCACAATATGAAAAAAAATATATGAGTATTCTTTTGAAGTAAAACTGCTGAGCATGATGTATCAATAACAAGTGCTTATGTAGTTATGAAATGGCTTAAAAGAATGCCTGAATATGAAGTTTACCCAATTTATATAACAAATAAATGAAAATGGATATTTAACAAAGATTTTAATGATATTAAAAAAATTAAAGATTTTGATTTTGCTAGCCAAGAATTATCACTAAATATGTGAGAAAATGACTCTAAAATGCACTTACAAATAAACAAAAAATGAATGTTTTGTAAAAAAGAAGAGATAGTTTTAGATGCGTGTTTTCATGTACTTCATTGACTTGCTTGAGAAGATTGATCAATCCAATGACTTTGTGAATTACTTGAAGTTCCTTATGTATGACCTGGAATTTTAGGTTGAGCGACTACCCTAGACAAGATAATTACAAAAGATATCCTTAAAGCAAATAATCTACCGATAGTTCCATATACACATTTTACAAAATGAACGGGAGATGTTAAAAAAATAGAAGAAAGCTTAAACTACCCTATGTTTGTAAAACCATATAATTTATGATCATCAATTTGAATTTCAAAAGTAAACAATACCAAAGAACTACAAGATGCAATAGAAGTAGCAGAACATTTTTCAAATGAAATAATTATCGAAGAATGAGTTAATAATCTGATTGAATTAAACTGTGCTGTATGTGAGAATAATTCTCATATTACAACTTCTCTTGTGGAACAACCAACTACCAATGCAGATTTCTTAAGTTTTGATGAAAAATATATTATAAGTGATAATGGTTGATGAACAATGACTTGAAATAAAAAGAAAGTAAATATTCCAGCTCAAATTCCTGATCCAATTACTAAACAAATTCAAGAAATGGCTAAAAATATATTCAAAATTTTTAGATTATGATGAGCTCCTAGGATAGATTTTTTGTATGACGAAAAAGAAAATAAACTTTATGTAAACGAGATAAACCCTATTCCCTGAGCTATGCAAATACATCTTTGGGAAAAATCAGGATTTACACAAACTGAATTTCTAAAAAATATTATTGATAGTGCCTTTGCCCAAAACGAAAGAAGAAAAGTAAATATAGATTTCAAATCAAATATCCTTGATCACACTATCTCTTTTATGAAATAATTATGCAAACAAAACAATTCCTCCTAAACTGAATCCTCACATCTTATCTAACCTCAGATAATTTCAATCCTGAAAAATCTCTGTTTTTTTTACATGGATGGTGACAAGATAAATCAAGTTTTAATAAAATTTATAAATTACTTGATGAAAAAAATATTTCCTATATTGCCTTAGATTTCCCTTGATTTTGAGCAAGTGATTTTCCAAAGGTAGACTGGAAAATATCTGATTATGCAGAATTTACAAAAGATTTTATAAATAGAATCTGACTTATAAAACCAACCCTAGTTTGACACTCTTTTTGATGAAGAATCTGTATTATACTTTGAAGTAGTAATTATGAAAATCTAGATAAATTAGTTTTAATCTGAGCTGCAGGAATTAAACCAAAAATAAATATATTGAAATATGCAATTGCAAAAACATGAAAATTATTTTTTTCTATTCCATGATTACAATGAATCTGAGATAAGATAAAATCAAAAGTCTGATCAAGAGATTATTTAAGCTCTTGAAAATTAAAACAAATATTTTTAAATACTATAAACGAGAACTTAACTCCTTATTTACAATATATCAATTGTAAGACATTACTTCTACGGTGACTAAACGACACAGAAACTCCAGTTGCAGATTGAATTCTTATGCACAATATAATAAAAACCTCAAGAATTAAAATATTTGAAAACTGAACACATTTCTTACATGATGAATTGCCTGAAGAAATAGTTGAGGAAATAGAGAAATTTATATAATAAGCATATAAACCTTTTGATTATTTTAAAAAATTATTATAATAAATATAATTAACTATTATTATAAAAATATGATTATACAATACATAAATGAAATAATGAAAAATGCAAAATATGAAATTCTAGAATGATGAGAATGATTTTATGGTGAAATCATATGATGTCCATGAGTATGGGCACAATCAAACAATTTAGAAACATGTAGAAAAGAACTGCAAGAAATTTTAGAAGAATGGATATTGTTAAAAGTTAGAAAACAAAAATTTGTACCTAAAACTTCAAACTATGATCTAAATCAATTACTATGTGAAAAATAAATCCAATAAGTCATTCAAATTTTATAAAAAAATTAACAAAATTCTGATTTAAATGACCATTTTCTTGATGAAAACATCTATTTATGTCAAAATGAGATTTTGATTTTACTATTCCAAATACACATTGAAACAAAGATATATGAATAGCTTTACTTTCAAGATTATTAAAACAAATTTGAATTTCTATTGATGAATGGAATAATTTATAAATGTTTTTTATGCTTTGCAAAAATCTCCTTACATCTTACCAATTAGAAAACTATGAAAATATTAGATTTCTAAAATTTATTTATTCTCATCCAAGATTTTGGATTTTTTGAAGTGATAGACAAAAACTAGTGTGGACAAAAAAAGCTATTATGATAGCTATTTTAACTATACTTATTGCAATTATTAAACTTACTTCATACATAATTCTATTTTATAGTACTACATCGATTTATATTAATATATTAGCCATTATACTTTGGATATTAGCTTTTCCACTTTATATGATTATTGCTGATTTTATACTTATTCCTATTGATAAACACCTGAAAAATCAAATTATAAAAAAAGCAAAAATAAAACTTGATGGAATTAAAAATAAAAAATATCTAAAAGTAATATGAATTACATGAAGTTATGGTAAAACCTCTCAAAAAGAAATACTTGAAACTGTATTAAAAGAATCTTTTAAAATTATAACTACTCAATGAAATAAAAATACTCCTCTTTGAATAAGTGAATTAATACTAAATGAACTAGATGAAACTTACGATATATTTATAGTTGAAATGTGAGCTTATGTAAGAGGAGATATACAAGAAATCTGTGATTTAGTAAATCCTGAGATTGGTATACTAACTTGAATGACTA
>DHWA01000019.1 GCA_002412935.1 Patescibacteria group bacterium UBA5194
TATCATTTATTTTATCTCATATATACTGAGAAAGAATATGACAAGAAGATAAATTTGATGATTATCTTAAAATGAAACAATTAAGAGATAATCCAGCACTAGCTTCAGTTATAATTCAAACTTGATGCGATAATTATTGTACTTATTGTATAGTTCCTTACACAAGATGAAGAGAGTTTTCAAGGCCTAAAGATGATATAATATCAGATTGTAAAGAAGCTGTAAAAAATTGAGCCAAAGAAATTACTTTAATCGGTCAAAATGTAAATAGTTATTGAAAACAGTTTATAGATAATAAATATTGGAATGAGGAAAAAAGCAAGTGGAATGAAAATATTTGAAAATCTCCATTTAGAGAATTACTAGATGAAATAAATAAAATAGATTGACTGGATAGAATTAGATTTACTTCTAGTAACCCTCACGATATGACTCGTGATATACTTGATGCTCATTTTGAACTAGATAAGATGTGTAATTATCTACATTTTGCATTACAATCAGGTAATGATGAAATTCTTAAAAAAATGAATAGAAAACATACTTACAATGACTTTAAAAATCAAGTTCAATACTTGAAAAATAAAGACCCATTATTTTCTATTTCAACTGATATAATTGTATGATTTAGCTCTGAAACAGATGAAATGTTTCAAGATACTTTAAAAGCCTTTGAAGAGCTTGAATTTGATTTTGCATATATTGCTCGTTATAGTGTTCGTCCTTGAACTATCGCTTCAAAAATATATCCTGACGATGTTCCTGATTCTGTAAAAGCAGAAAGATGGCATAAATTAAACAATGCTTTAATGACAACTCTCACAAAAAGAAACAAACTAATGATAGGTAGGGAAGAAGATTTATTGATTTATTGAGAAAAAGATTGACAATTTTTTGGTAGAACTAGAAATTTCAAAGAAGTATTTGTTGAAAATGATAAAAAATACAAAATCTGAGATACAGTAAAAGTAAAAATTACTAAACTTGACAGGTGGGTTTTGAAATGAGAGATTATTTAATTTTACAAAAATTAAAATACTTATAAAATATATTTAACTTAAAAAATAAAAAATTATGCTAATTATCGTTTCGCCATTTGTAAAAAGTTTTGATGATGAGTGATTTACTTATCTTGTTCCCAAAAATCTTGAAGAATATATAAAATTAGGGATAGTTGTTGATGTGCCATTACAGACACAAATTGTTTCTGGAGTTGTTTTAGGGATTATTGATGACGATTTAGATACAAACATAGATCCTGAAAAACTGAAATCTGTTATTGCTATCAAGTACGAAACTCCTTTGCTTTATGATTATCAAATCAGTATACTAAAATGGATTTCTAAATACTATTTTTGTAAAATACATTCTTCTCTAAATTTATATTTTCCCAGAAATCTAAAAGAAAAAATAGAAAAGATAAAACTAGATTTAAATACTAAGAAAGAATTAAACTATATTTTCAATTACCAGAAAAATCTTACTAAAAACCAAGAAAAAGTATTTAATCAAATAGAAAAAATAGAAAAAAATATAATATTCTATTGAGTTACTTGATCAGGGAAAACAGAAGTATATGTAAATCTAGTAAAAAAATACTTAGATATGTGAAAACAGTCACTTATACTGCTTCCAGAAATAATTTTAAATAACCAAATTTTCGGAAGATTTAAAGAGATTTTTTGAGAAGATGTTATCATAATAAATTCTTCTATAACAGAAACTTCAAAATACAAAAATCGGGTAGATATATACAATAACAATGCTAAAATAATTATATGAACTAGATCTAGTTTGTTTTATCCATATAAAAATTTAGGTTTAGTGATAATAGATGAAGAACATGATCCTAGTTATAAATCTGATAATTCTCCTAAAGTTGATATAAGAGAAATTGTTTTAAAAATGAAAGAATTTATAGATTTTAAACTTATTTTTGCATCAGGAACTCCAAGCATAAAAACCATTTATAAATGATTAACAAAAGAATTTGAAATAATGAATTTGCTCGATGAATATGAAAAATAGTTGATTTTCTCCTAATTTTTATTATTGTATTGATACTTTTATTTCTTAAAAATCATTTTTATGAAAATATTAGGAGAGTTTAAAACTTTTGCAATGAAAGGTAATGTAATAGATTTGGCTGTATGAGTAGTTATTGGTTGAGCTTTTTGAAAAATTGTTTCATCTTTGGTTGCAGATATTATAACTCCTACTGTCTGAATTTTGGTTTGATGAATAGATTTTACAAAATTGGGTTATACAATTAGAAATATAAAGTGAAATGAAGTTACTATTACTTATGGTAATTTTTTCCAAACTCTTTTTGATTTCTTAATTATAGCATTTTCTATATTTATGGTTGTAAAACTTATAAATAAAGCACAAGAAAAAGTAATAAAAAAACAAAAAGCAGAAGAAAAAAAAGAAATACTAAAAAAAGCAGATGATGTAATTTTGCTTGAAGAAATCAGAGATTTATTAAAAGCTAACAAATGAGTTAAAATAACTAAAAATTCTTAACCTCTCACACATTTTTTATGGAAAAAATTTACATAGTTGAAGATAATTTAGGGATTTTAAAATCACTTGAATTATATTTGCAAAATTCTTGATATGAAGTTTATATACAAGATACATGAGTAAAAGCAATAGAAAATATTATAGAAATAAATCCTAACTTAGTAATACTTGATATAAATTTACCTTGAGTTAATTGAGTAGATATATGTAAATGAATAAGACAACAACTTAGTACTCCAATTATTATGCTCACAGCTAGAAATACTGAAAATGATAAATTAGATGCTTTTAGTAGTTGAGCTGATGATTATATAGCAAAGCCATTTTCTCCCAAAGAATTATTAGCAAGAATAAAATCAATTCTCAGAAGAATTGAAATTAAAGAAGAAAAGTTAAATATACTAAATGTTAGTAATATAGAGATGAATCTAGATAAAAATAAAGTTTATATTTGATGACAAGAAGAATTTTTTACAAAAAATGAATTTGATATACTTAAAAAGATTATTGAAGCATCTTGAAAGATTGTTCATAGACAAGAGATTATGGATTTGATATGATATAGTGAATATCTTTTTGATAGGACTATAGATACTCATATAAAAAATATAAGAAAAAAAATAAGAAATAAAGATGCTATTTTGACTGTAAGATGAGAAGGATATAGATTGAATAATTAATAGTGGTACCGGTTCTTCTTTAATCTAGAACCGGTACCGTTAAATGGCAGTAAAATCATTTTACTTTTTTCAAAAAATCAATATAATAATTTGTACGGGGCTAACACTTGGATTCTACTAAGATAATAAGTCTTTGTTATATGCTACTTGGGAGGTGCTTATGGCTTCCATAATCAATTATAAGCAAAATAAATGCAAACACTTTCGTAAGAAAAGCAAAAGGTTTAGTATCTTTCATAAATGGAAGTATTACTCCTTCTTTATCTCTTGCTACTATTGCCTAGTCAATATAACTTGAGTTAAAGTAAATCTATAGTCTCCTTAATTGGATGAGTGCCGTTTGGCCTGCTATAAACTATAATAAAAGTTTACTTAGGAAGTTTATTATAGTATTAAACTAAGTCTAGATTTTAGTTTTTATTAAATTTTTTGTAAAATCTAGTACCCAAAAAATTTGCTTTTCTTGATTTTTTCGTTAATTTTTTATCCTGAGAAGTATTAAAATAAACTATAGTAGTAGAAGTGTAACGAGGGCATCTTGGGACGGGAGTTCGATTCTCCCTAGCTCCACCATTCTTAAATATAAATAGATATAAAAAGAGATATAAAGTAATATTTATATCTCTTTTTTCTTGAGTTTTTGTTATTTTTAAAAGTTTTTATATTAAATTTTGATTTTAAAGAACAAAAATAATTTTATTAGAAAAAACTTTTATAAAAATAGTAAAAAATCATATAATAAATATATTTTAAAGTATATTATTATTAATAATTTAATAAAATGCAAAAAATCACAGCTGTAGCTTTTTTATATAATGAATGAAAATTATTTATAGCAAAAAGATCAGAAATAAAGAAATTTCTTCCTTGAAAATATGAATTACCCTGAGGTCATATTGAATTTGGTGAAACAATGGATAATTGATTAAAAAGAGAAATGAAAGAGGAATTTGGTATTGATGTGATTATTGAAAAACCATTTTATGTTTTTACTTATACTAATCAAGATAATACAAAACATACAGTGGAAATTGTTTATTTTGTAAAATTACAACAATTAGATCAGAAAATAATATTAAATGAAGATGATCATTCAGAATATAGATGGATAACAAAAAAAGAAATAACAAAATATTTTCAAAAAAATGATGAAGAATTAAATGCAGGAATTAAATGATTTGAAATATTAGAACAAAAATAGGATAAATATTAAAAATACTTTTTTAATTTTCAATTTTCGCTACTTGAAAAGAATTTGGTTAAGATTTATGTTATATAAACTCCACCAATTAAGACAAAAAAACAAAAAATGGTTATTATAGCAAGTCTATTTTTTATTATTGTACTTTTTATTAAAATAGATATTGTTTATATTAATATAATTAATTTTAAAAGATGAATAAAAAAATAATTTCTATTTTTAAATTTATAAAAAGAATTTTTATTGATATGCTAGTAATTTTTTTAGTATTATATATCTTATCATTCTTTTTATTTAATCCTTGAATTTATACTAATGATATTCAAAAAGCTCGTGATACAACTGTACTTAGTGATGTTATAAATATTCAAAAAAGTTTAGAAAATAGTAAAGAATTTAATTTTTCATCATTTGAAAATTATAAAAATAAATATAACACAGATATAAAGCCACCCAAAGGATGTTATTATTTAAAATCTACTGAAAGTAATAATTCTTATATACTTGTTGTCCCTTTAGAATCTTCAAAATTTAAGAAAAAATATTGAAATGATTATTTTTTATATAAAAGTGATTTGAACTATGTTATTGATGATAGTAGAATGGATGAAATTAAAAGTATAATAAGTTATCGTTGCAAAGATTAATTTATTTTAAAAATTAGAATTTACAATTTTATTTCTTATTTATTTATCAATATATTTTTCAACTTTTTTTTCTGTAATTTTTGGAAATGATCTTTTTTGTTTTATTGTGGAAATAATTATTTCACTAGAATAGGGAATACTTTATGATTTAAATAATAATTAGGTGTTATTATCTAAATAAACTTAAATAATTTTCAAAAATATATTCTTTATTTCTTTTATTTAATGTTTTTTGTTCTAAAATTCAAATTTTAATGAATTCATCTATAAATTTATTTGCTGTTGTAGGGGATGATATATTTAATAAATTCATAATATCTTTATAATTTACAACTGGATTAGAATATAGATAATTTAAAATATTTTGAGCTTTTTCAATTCTTTTTCAAAAAGAAATTAATTTCTTTTCTGATATTTTTTTTAATCTTAAAACATTTTCTAATGTTGATATAGAATTCTTACATGTCTCTATAATTCAATTTAACATAAAAATTATAAAAAGTTCTATATTATTTTGTTCTCTTGCTATTGTTAAAGCATCATAATATGATCATCTATTTTTTTCTAAAAAATCTGATATGTATAAAATAGGTGATGAAATTATATTTTTTTCTATTAAATATAAAATAATCATAAGTCTTCATATTCTACCATTTCAATCTAAATATGGATGAATTGTTTCAAATTGATAATGAGCTATTGAAATTTTTATTAGTTCTGGAATTTCTAAATTATCATTATGTAAAAATTTTTCAAAATCATTAATTAAATCTGGTAAATCATCTTGATGTGGTGGTATAAAAAAAGCATCATTTAAACTAGAACCTCAAATCCAATTTTGAGATTTTCTTATTTCTCATGGATTTTTATGTTCTCATCTGACTCATGATAATAACTCTTTATGTATATTACAAAATAATCTAAAAGATAATGGTAAATCTTTTAATTGTTCCATTCATAAATTTAATGCTCTAATATAATTTTGAACTTCAATTAAATCATTTCTTTCTTCTAAAGTTTTATAACTTGTATCTTTTGCAAATAAATCATCGAATTCAGTTTTTGTTCATTCTATCTTACTTGATTGTATAGCTTCTTTTGAAATATGCATACTAATAAAAAAATTTATATCAGGTATAAATTTTGAAAAACTTTCTAGTTTTCATAATTCTAAATTAGCTTTTTCAAGTAGTATATTTATTTTTTTATTATCCCAATAAAAATTTTTGTTTATATTTTCAGGAAGAAAGCTTTTATATTTATATTGTTGCTTATAAGTTCATGATTTAAATTTATCTTTCATTTTTTATATAAATTAAGGAATAAAATTATTCTTATTCCAATTATATTTAAAAAAATGGAATAAGGAAATTTATATTCCATTTTTACTAAGAAAAATGGAATAAGGAAATTTATATTCTATTTTAGTATATTTATTTTTTACACTAAAAGAAAGTAGAATGACTTTTTTATTTTCATTCTACTTTCTATAAAGCAGTTTAGTTCAGATTTTTTTATTTACTACACAATATTTGGAATATCATTTATATATACATAAAATTTTAAAATTCTTATTTTTCACCTTGCATTTTCCCATTATTTTCATAATATCTTGTAAATATAATTACATTTTTAACCACTAAAACACCATGCTACCAAACCTACTTTTCCCAGAAATAAAAGAAACTATTGAAGATATAACTAAGAAGTACCCAAAAAGACCAGAGTGACTAGTAGTTACTCGTATTGCTCCAAGTCCTACTTGATTTGTGCATATTTGAAATGTTTACTCAGCTATGCTTGATGATATATTTGCTCATAAAGATAAATGAGTTGCTTTTTTGAGAATAGAAGATACAGATCAAAAAAGAGAAGTTGAATGAGCTAGATTCAAGATTAATGAGATATTTAAAACATTTTGATTAGTATTTGATGAAGGTCCAATCTGACCTGATAATACTGATATTTGAGATTATTGACCATATACACAAAGCAAGAGAGAATATCTTTATAAAGTATTTGCAAAATATTTACTTGAGAAGTGATTTGCTTATCCTTGTTTTATGACTGAAGAAGAAATAAACGAAGTTAGACAAAATCAAACTATCTGAAAACAAGTTCCTTGAATTTATGGATGATATTCAATTTGGAGAAATGCTAAAGAAGAAGATGTTATAAAAGCACTAGAAGAAAAAAAAGAATTTGTAGTGAGATTTAAATCTCCATGAAAAATAGGTGATAGAGTAGTTGTATCAGATCTAGTAAAATGAGATGTAGAAACAAATGATAATTTCTTGGATATAGTTTTAATCAAAAAATGAGGATTACCAACTTATCACTTTGCTCATCTAGTTGATGATTATTTGATGTGAACTACTCATGTTTTTAGAAGTGATGAATGGTATGCTTCACAACCATTACACGAACAATTATTTAAAGTATTTGGATTTGTAGCACCAAAATATGTACATTATGCTCCACTTATAAAGCTAGATAATTGAAATAAAAGAAAACTGAGTAAGAGAAAAGATATGGAAGCCGATGTTGAATATTATTTTAAATTAGGTTATCCTGTAATTGCAATTATAGATTATCTAGCAAATATCATAAATGCTTGATATGAAGATTGGAGAAAAGAAAATAAAGAAAAAAGTTTCAAAGAATTTGATTTCAAATCTGATTGACGGATTGTCGATGACTGAGGGTTTGGGCGCAGCAAAGGCA
>DHWA01000012.1:0-6269 GCA_002412935.1 Patescibacteria group bacterium UBA5194
TGGTAATCGATGATTTAAAACACGGGAAATGAATCTGATTGATTGATCCACATGGAGATTTGATTGAAGAAGTTATCTCTCATATTCCAAAAGAAAGGATGAAAGATGTAATTATCTTTGACCCGACTGATGACCAATTTCCTTTTTGTTTTAATCCTCTTGATATCAAAAAAACTGAAAGTAAACAAATATTGGCTAAATGATTTATTGATATATTTTACAAATTCTTTTGAGCAAACTGGAATGCAAAGCTTGAACATGTACTTAGAATGATATTTTTAGCACTACTTGATAAACCAAACTCAACTTTGTTTGATATAATTAGAGCACTGACAGACAAAGATTTTAGATATGATATGATTGAACATATAAAAGATGATGTAGTTAGAAATTTCTGGACCAATGAATTTGCCGGATGGAGTCAACAATTCAATACAGAAGCAATTATGCCGATATTGAATAAAGTATGACAGTTACTTTCGGTTGATATACTTAAAAATATATTTTCAAGTCATGAGAATAAACTTGATTTTGCAGAGATGATGAATGAAAGCAAGATATTGCTAGTAAAACTTCCAAAATGAAAACTTCAGGCAGAGATAATGTGATTTTTATGAGCGATTTTTGTAACCAAGATATTTCAAGCTGCAATGTGAAGACAATGAATGTCAAAAAATGATAGAACTCCTTTTTTCTTATATGTAGATGAATTCCAAAACTTTGCTACTGATACTTTCTGAGAGATACTTTCAGAAGCCAGAAAATACTGATTATCTTTATCAGTTGCTCACCAATTTATAAAACAAATTCCACCTAATTTAAGTGATGCTTTATTTTGAAATGTATGAACACTGATAAGTTTTAGAATATCTAGTGAAGATGCCATTTATATGGAAAAACATTTTGATCCATACATAAAAAGTTATGATTTAGCAAACCTAAATCAAAGAGAATTTTACTGTAAATTACTTGTAAAATGACAGGTTAAAGACCCTTTCTCTCTAAAAAGTATCTATGTTCCTGATAGAAAAGTACCAAAAGATTATGTAGAAAAATTGTACCAATTATCAAGAAATAAATATGCAAGAAGCTTACTTGAAGCAAAAAAGAAAATCATAGAAGAGCATAAAGATATAGTGGAGAAATTGGATAGTTTCGCGGAGCCGATAATTTAGTAACATTTAATAATAAAATATGTCAGAATTAGTTAATGTAATATCTCTTGATAATCCTTATATAAGTTTTCCTATGGATAGAAAGACTTTTTATAGTGAGCAAGTTGAGGAATTTCAAAAAAATGGAAAACCAACCAAAGCTGTTGAGATTGTAAGTATCTTTTTATTTAACAAAGAATGACAACTTATTCTTCAAAAAAGATCAAATCTCAAATCTCATAATGCCAACTTAATGGATAAATCTATTTGATGACATATTGATTATGGTAATTCACCAAATTTTACAGTTATGCTTGAGACTGTTCAAGAATTACAAGTTCCTTCAATAGTTTTAAATAATGATGATGATTTTGATAAGACCCTTAAATTATTAAGCAATTATACAGCAACAATTTCCGTAATAAAAAATTTCTGAACTCAATTAGTTCATATTGATAAGATAATTGATTGAAAAAATGTTGAAATATCTAATAAAGTTCATTTATATATTTGAGTATATGATTGATCTATAAGAAATGTAGACAAAGAAGCTAAAGGAGTTTTATTTTACTACCTTGATGAGCTTGATAAAGAAATTGAGACTTTTCCAAATACATTTACATGAGATTTGATATATTATATGAAAAATTATAGAGAATATTTTGAAGATTTTGTAAAACAGATAAAAAAAGTCTAATTTTAAATCTAAAACTTATTAAAATATTTGTCTAATTAACTTTAAAATTCATGAATGATTTAAAATATTGGCAAAATAAATTTAAAGAAAAAAGGCAAAAAACTAATTTTAGAGATTTTTTAAAAGAGATAGTTAGTTGGTCACCTATTATGCTTTATAGAAATAATTGATTGATTTCAAAGTTCGCACTAACTTCAAGAGTTAATAAAGTAATACACCATCAAGAGTTTGAAAAAAATATGGACACCCTTTTGGAAAAATGAACTATCTACGATTTTCAGGTAGATTTTTTTAAAAATTATGAGAATTTAATTTGAAAAATAGATTTATTTAATATTATCTCGTATTGATCAAATGAAAATAGTGATTACTCTGATGTTGTTATTAATTCAAAAAATATATATTTAAGTTTTACAGTTATAAATGATTGTGAAAATGTATTGTATTCTTTCTCTGTTAAAGACAATTCAACAAATGTTTTAAATTCTATTTCAGTTTACCAAAATTCTGATAATATTTATTTATGAAGAGCTATTGTAGAATCATATAAAGTATATTACTCTTCGTTTATAAATAATTCAAACAATATTTGGTTTTCTGCTAATCTTAATTGATGCAGTGAGTGTATATTTTGTAATGATTTAGATAATTGTTCATATTATATCAAAAATCAAAAATATGAAAAAGATGATTATCAAATAGAAAAAGAAAAAATTCTGAAAGAAAAGCATAATTTTTTTAAATTTTATAAAGAAGTTAGCTTCGTCTGAAAAAACAACAATTCAACAAATGTAACTTGAAGTTGATTTTTTAATTCAGAAAATGTTGAAAATTGATATTTTTGATACAATGTAAAAAATGGAAGAAATCTGATGTTTGTTTGATGAATAAATTGAAATGAAAATATATTTGATGCCTTTACTGGATGAGCATGAACTTCTAATGATTTTTATTGAGTTATGTGAACTACTTGAGAAAATATATATTCTTGTATGAATATAATAACTAGTTCAAATATATATTACTGCTACTTTTTAACAAATTGTTCTTTTTGTTTAGGTTGTGTATGACTAAAAAATAAATCTTATTGTATATTAAATAAACAGTATAAAAAAGAAGAATGGCAAATTTTAGTAAATAAAATTTTTACTCAAATGGAAAAAGATTGAATATTATGAAATTTCTTTCCAGCTAAATTAAATCCTTATTATTTTAATGATACAATAGCAGGGTTAATTTGAGGTTTTACTAAAGAAAAAGTTGAAAAAGAATGATTTATGTGGAGAAATGAAACAATTAAAGTTGATATACCTGAATGATTTGAGATAATACAATCTGAAAATTTGGATAAGTATCAGTGATTTGATAAAAATTGAAACTGGCAAATAAATAAAGAAATCCTAAAAAAAGTAATAAAAGATCCAAACTGAAATATGTATAAAATAGTAAAACCTGAATATGATTTTTTAATGAAACATAAATTACCATTACCTGAAATTCATTGGCTTGATAGAATAAAGTTTGGATTAATAGGAAAGTAAATATTTTTTAATTAAACATATGTTAGAAAAAGTTATTGAAATCAAAGTTTGTAAACATTGTGAAGTTTCTTTTGAAATTACAGATAAAGACTTAGAGTTTTTAGATCAACTTTCGCCAATTATAGCATGACAAAAATTTCAACTTCCTATTTCTGAATTTTGTCCAGATTGTCGTAAAATGCAAAGATTAGCTTGGAGAATAGAAACTAGGTTATTTAAAAGAAAATGTGATAGAAGTTGAAAAGATATTATTTCAACTTTTCCACCAGATATTCCTTTTAAAATTTATGATGAAAATATTTGGAACTCAGATATTTGGAATGCGAAAGATTATTGACAAGACTTTGATTTTTCAAAACCTTTTTTTGAACAATTTTACGAACTTTTGAAAAAAGTACCTCTACCTTCAAGAGGAACAATAAAATGAGAAAATTCAGATTTCTGTAATAATTGTTGATTTTTGAAAAATTGTTATCTTACATTTTGTTCAAGTCATTGTGAAAATACTCATTATTCAATAGATGCAATTAGTTCTGATTATTGTGTAGATTGTTTTGGTATAATACAATCAGAAAATTGTTATGAAAGTCTTGCAACAATAAAATGTTATAATGTTGAACATTGCTATGATGTAAAAAATTGTAGTGATTCTAAATTCTTACTTTCTTGCGATTGATGTAGTAATTGTTATTGATGTTTTAATTTAAATAATGCTAAATATCATATTTTTAATGAATCTTATTCAAAAGAAAAATATTTTGAAAAATATAATGAAATTATTTCTAAAAGTCTTTTTGAACAAAAGAAACAATTTGAGGAATTTCATACTTGAAAATATATTAAAACCCCTCTTCCAAATACATGATCTGAAAATATTTTAAATTGTGAAGATGTTTTGGATAGTCAAAATATTAGTTACTCTAGACATATTTTTGGAGCCCAAAATATGAGGTATTCTCAAAGAATCCAATCTCCTAAATCAAATCTTATAATGGATCATACTTGATATGGTTATAACACAGAAAAAATTTATTTCTGTCAACAAGTATGAACTAATGCAAATAATATATTTTTTTGTCACTCATGTTTTAATGAACTTTTTAATTTATATTACTCAATGTATTGTCGTAACAATGTATCTAATTGTTTTGGTTGTATAAGTTTAAATAACTCAAAATATTGTATTTTAAACAAACAATATTCTAAAGAAGATTATGAAAAACTAGTTCCAAAAATTATAGAACATATGATGAAAACCTGAGAATGGTGAGAATATTTTCCTGTAAAATATAGCCATAATTGATATAATGATTCAATTTGCCAAGTCTTAAAACCATTAACAAAAGAAGAAGCTCTAATACAATGATTTAAATGGTCTGATTATGAAAATCCTTTTCCAAAAGTAGAAAAAATCATTCCTGCATACAAATTACCAGACAATATAAAAGATATACCAGATGATATATTAAATTGGGCAATAGAATGTGAAGTTACCAAAAAACCATTTAGAATCATAAAACCAGAACTAGATTTTTATAGAAAACATAATTTGCCAATACCTAAAAGACACCCAGATCAAAGATACATTGATAGATTAAAATGGTATGTTAATTATTAAAATAATATTATGCAAGAAAAAATAGTTGAAACTAAATTATGTAAACACTGTAATTTAAAGTTTGAAATTACAGACAAAGATTTAGAGTTTTATGAAAAAGTTTCACCAAAATTTAATGGTGAATTTTTTCAAATTCCAACGCCAACTTTATGTCCAGATTGCAGACAACAAAGAAGACTTAGTTTTAGAAATGAAAGGAAACTTTACAAAAGAAAATGTGATGCAACTGGGAAAGATATAATTTCAATGTATTCACCAGATAAGCATTATAAAGTTTATAACCAGGATTTTTGGTGGAGTGATAAGTGGGATTCAATGGATTATGGAATGAATTTTGATTTTAATAGATGATTTTTTGAACAGTTTGATGAGTTGATGAAAGAAGTGCCTTTACAAAACTTGAATAATAAATTATTGGAGAATAGCCATTATGTCAATGATTGTATTTCATGTAAATGATGTTACCTAACTTTTAATTCTATCCATTCTGAAGATTCAATGTACTCATATATTTTGAGAAATTGAGTGGATTGTGTTGATACAGACTTTTGTGATAAATGTTTTAATTCTTATAACTTAATTGAGTGTTGATGAAATTCACATTATTTATTTTACTCAGCAAAGTCTTCAAAATGTCTAAATTCATATTTTTTATTTAATTGTTCTAAGTGTGAAAATTGTATTTGTTGTTCAAATCTAGTTGATAAAAAATATTATATTTTTAATGAGAAATATTCATTGAAAGATTATGAAAAAAAGAAAAATGAATTATTTGAAAAATGATTTTCTTCATTAATTAATGAGTATAAAAAACTTGTGAATAAATCATTTACAAGACATATGTTTTGATATTCAAATGAAAATGTTTTTTGAGATAATATTTTTTATAGTAAAAACTGTAATGAATGTTATGATTCAAATCATTTGGAGGATTGTAAATATATTTATACAGCTATGGAAACAAAAAATTCACAAGACATATATCTTTTTTGAAATAATTTAGAATTGTCTTATGATTCTGTTTTTGTTTGAGAAAATTCTTATAAAATAATATTCTCTTACTGATGTAGTGTAAATTGTTATAATCTTTTATATTGTTATAATCTTACATGATCTTCAAACTGTTTTTGATGTATCTGACTTCGTAATAAATCCTATTGCATTCTAAATAAACAATATACAAAAGAAGATTATGAAGAATTAGTGCCAAAAATAATAGAACATATGATAAAATGGTGAGAATGGTGAGAATTTTTTCC
>DHWA01000012.1:6326-18938 GCA_002412935.1 Patescibacteria group bacterium UBA5194
AACTGGTCTACTTACGAAACTCCTTTTCCAAAAGTTGATAAGATTATTCCTGCATCAAAACTTCCAGATAACATAAATGAGATTCCTGATGATATACTTAATCGGGCTGTAGAATGTGACATAACAAAAAAACCATTTAGAATAATCAAACAAGAACTAGATTTTTATAGAAAATATAATCTGCCTATTCCACATTTACATCCAGACCAAAGATATTTAGAAAGAATGAAATTAAGAAATCCAAGAAAACTATTTGATAGAAAATGTAATAAATGTTGAGTTGATATTAAAACTACTTATAATCCAGATAGAGAAAAAATAGTTTATTGTGAAGATTGTTACAATAAAGAAGTTTATTAGGTTATTAGGTTTTTAAATATTTTATATGGCAAAAAACTTAGATTTTCTTGTAAAATGAACTCAAGCAAAAATAATATCTACAAGTAATTGTATTTTTTGTGGTGAAGAATTTATTGTAACTGATTTAGAAAAAAAAATACTAGATAAGCAATGATTTAAGAATCCGGAACATTGCCATTTCTGTAATTTTAAATTACTTTATAGCTATATAAATGATAGAAATTTATATCATAGAATTGATCCAAAAACATGAAAAAAAATGATTTCTATTTATTCACCAGATTTCAAATGAACAGTCATAAGTGTAGAGGATTATAAAAAATTGGTTTTAGATGATTGATGACTAGAGTTTTGAAAAGAAATATGAGATAATGTATTTGATAATTTCTTAAATATATATAACAATTTTCCTAAACAAACTAGGCTTGTATACCCTGGTTTGGAAAATAGTGAATATGCATCTCATACATGACGGGCAAAAAATGTATATATGAGTTATTGTGTTTTTACTGATTGTGAAGATATATATTTTAGTTTAAGAATAATTTGAGGATGTCACAATATATTTAGTAGTACAAATATAACTAAGTGAACTAATATTTATTTTTCAAATAATATCTGATGATCTCATAATATATTTTTTTGAAATAATATGTACAATTGTTCTAACTTGCTCTTTTGTGAGTATATGATAAATTGTTCTGAATGTATATTTTGTTGTAATAAAGTGAATTCAAAATATATGATTTTCAATAAACAATATTCAAAAAAAGAATATGAAGAGATAAAAAAAGATATTTATAAAAGGATAAATAGTATAGAACAATTTAAATTCTTAAAAGAAAAATACAAAGAATTTTTAAAAGAACATTTAGTAGAACCTCTCAGAAATACAAATAGATGTGAAAATGTAGTTTGAGAAAATACTTATGATTCAAAAAACTCAATTAATACTTTTTCATGTTCATGACTTGAAAACTGTGTAAATGTACTGACTTTGTGAGGAAAAAGTAATGATCATCTATTAAATGTTATATCTTCTTTGGAATGATGAGATAATTGAGAAAATATAATCTGAACTTGTAGTTTTTGACCTAATATTTACAATGTTTTTTTCAGTTTTTGAGTGGTTGAAAATTCTAAAAATATATATTATTCATATGATATTGAGTCTTCTGAAGAAATAATGTTCTCAGTGTGATTAAAAAGTAAAAAATATTGTATTTTGAATAAACAATATACTAAAGAAAAATATTTTGAATTAAAAAAAGAAATAATAGAAAAACTGAAAAGAGATAATAAACGGTGAGATTTACTACCTGTTTACATGGCTAATTTTCCCTACAATGATACAGTAGCATTTGATTTATTCAAGATTAATAAAGTGATTGATAAGACTTGAAAAATAACAATAATTGATAAAAAAGCTAATTGAACTGTAACTCTTTTATGAAATGATTTTATAAGTGATGCGGAACTTGACTTGTGAACATGAAAAAAGTTTAAAATCAAATGGAGAACAAGAGATAAAGATATAAATACTCCTCTTTGAATAGAAGTAATAAAAGCAAAAGACTTACCAAGTATATATGAAGTTTGAGAGGATATTCTAAATAAAGCAGTCGAATGTGAAGAAACTTGAAGATTATTTAAAATAGTAAAAAAAGAACTGAATTTTTTAAAAAATAATAATTTACCCCTACCGACAATGCATAATGAAAGTAGGATTAATAAACTAATAAATATTAGACCTACTTGAAAGTTTTATGTCTGAGTGTGTGATAAATGCGAGAAAGAATCTCTAACCGTTCACAAAAAAAAACCTAATCACAAGCTTTATTGTGATAGTTGTTATAAAGATTATATGTATAAATAATATCGTATGAGTGAAAAAGTAGTTGAAACAAAAATCTGTAAACATTGTAATTCTAAGTTTGAGATTAGAGACAAAGATATGAAATTTTATGAGAAAGTATCCTCTGTTTTTGCTTGAATTAAATATACAATTCCAGTTCCTACTCTTTGTCCATATTGTAGACAACAAAGAAGACTTAGTTTTAGAAATGAGAGAAAACTTTATAAAAGAAAATGTGATGCAACTTGAATAGATGTAGCATCAATATATTCTCCAGATAAATCATTTAAAGTTTATGAACAAGATTATTGGTGGAGTGATAAATGGGATGCAATGAAATATGGAAGAGATTATGAATTTAGTAAAAGTTTTTTTGAACAGTATAATGATTTGTTTAAAGTTGTACCTAAAAGAGATGTAGTAAAATGAACTGCACTAGTAAACTGTCATTATGTAATAGCTATATGAGCATGTAAAGATTGTTATTTATTATTTGATTCATCAAATAGTGAAAATTGTTATTACTGAAATTGTTTGGATTTCTCTCAAAACTGTATTGATTGATACAATATGAAAGACTGTATTGAATGTTATGAGTTAATTGATTGTGCTAATTGTTATAAATGCTTTAATTCAGAAAAATCTATTAACTGTAATGATTCCAATTATTTATACAATTGCAAAAATTGTAATAACTGTTTCTGATGTGTAAATCTAGAAAATAAATCATTTTATATATTTAATAAAGAATATACAAAAACAGAATATTTAAAAAAAATGAATACTATAATTGATAATAAAGATTTCAAAAATCAATTTAATGAATTTAAGTTAAAATTTCCAAAGATAAGTAATACAATTATAAATTCAGAAAACGCTTTCTGAGATCTTATTTATAATTCTAAAGATGTTTATGATAGTTATGAAATAAATGATTCAAATAATATAAGATATTCTTTAAGAGTTTATCAAAATAATAATGATACTGTTGATACTTTCAAAATTATTAATAATTGTTCAAAAGTATATGAATGTTGAGTTATTTATAAAAATTGTTTTTGAACATATTTTTCAATTGATTGTTGGAAAGAGTGTGAAAATATATTTTATTGTAGTGAATCAAAAGCAATAAAAAACTGTTTTTGATGCCATTGAATTCACCATAAACAATATTGTATATTAAATAAACAGTATACTAAAGAACAATATGAAGAATTAGTACCAAAAATTATAGAACATATGATGGAAACTTGAGAATGGTGAGAATTTTTCCCGAGTTTTATTTCTCCTTTTGGGTATAATGAAACAGTGGCGAATGAGTATTTTCCACTGAGTAGAGATGAAGTACTTAATAAGCGTCATCCTGAATTTATTTCAGGATCTATAATGCACGAATTTTCCAAAAAACATAGTATTAAAGATACTGAAACAAGTTCAGTATGACAATCTAAAAACTGACCAATATTTAACCGGTCAGACTATGAATCACCTTTTCCAAAAGTAGACAAAATAATTCCTGCTTCAAAATTACCAAATAATATTTCAAATATTCCTGATGATATACTTAATCGGGCAATTGAGTGTGAAATTACAAAGAAACCTTTTAGAATAATTAAACAAGAACTTGAATTTTATAGAAAACATAACTTGCCAATTCCAAGAAGACATCCTGATCAGAGGCATTTTGATAGAATGGCTCTCAGAAATCCAAGAAAACTTTATGATAGGAAGTGTGATAAATGTGGAAAGAATATTAAAACAACGTATGCTCCTGGTAGAAGTGAGATAGTTTATTGTGAAGAGTGTTATAATAAAGAAGTTTATTAAAATTTTAATTTAAAAATCATGCAACAAGAAAAAGTAATTGAAACTAAAAAATGCAAACATTGTTCAAATTCTTTTGATATTACAAACAAAGATTTAGAATTTTATAATAAAGTAAGTCCTTCATTTCCAAGTCCGGATTCTAAAGAATCCGACCTTAAAAAGATTCAAATCCCACCTCCAACTTTATGTCCAGAATGTAGAGAACAAAGAAGAATGGTATGGAGAAATGAAAGAAAATTATATAAAAGAAAATGTGATTTAACAGGTATTGATATTATATCAATTTATTCTCCTGAAAAACCATACAAAGTTTATGAGCAAATAGAATGGTGGTCTGATAAATGGAATGCACTTAAATACTGAAAAGAATTTGATTTTAATAAAAGATTTTTTGAGCAATTTAATGAATTATTGTTAGAAGTCCCAAGAATTTCATTATCAAATAGTTCACAAATAAATAGTGAATATTGTAATCATACAACCTGAATGAAGGATAGTTATTTAGTTTTTTGATCTGCAGATTCTGAAAATTGTTTATTCTCAACCAGAGTTGAAAAATCAAATTATATTATTGATTCAATATTTATCAATAAATCATCTTATATTTATGAATGTGTAGATATCAAAAATTCTTATAATGTGCATTTTTCACAAAAATGTACAACTTGTACAGATTCAAAATATTTATTTGATTGTCATAATTGTAAAAATTGTTTTGGTTGTATTAATTTAAACAATAAACAATATTATATTTTTAATAAAGAATATTCTAAAAATGATTATTTTATCAAAATTAATGAGTTGTGAATAAATTATAGTTATGAAATTTTTAAAAATTACATAACAAAAAATGCTATTATGAAATTTGCAAATATTCAAGAAAATGAAAATGTTTTTTGAGATGATATTTTTAATTCAAAAAATATATATAATTCTTTTTGAATATACGACTCGGAGGATATTAAATATTCTCAAGATTTATATAATCATTCTATAAATTCATTAGATTGTTATTCATGATATTGACCAATTGAAAATTGTTATGAATGTTATTCTTTTTGAGTTTGAGCATATAATAATTTATTTATTACTGATTGTTATCCAATAAGTGAATCAATGTATTGTGATAATTGTTATTCTTGCTCAAATATTTTTTGATGCGTATGACTTACAAATGCAAAATATTGTATTTGTAATAAACAATATACAAAGGAGGAATACAAAAAACTTGTTCCAAAAATCATAGAACATATGATAAAAACTTGAGAATGGTGAGAGTTTTTTCCTAGTTCAATATCTCCTTTTGGGTATAATGAAACAGTTGCAAATGAGTATTTTCCACTTTTAAAAGAAGAGGCAATAAAAAAATGATTTAAATGGTCCACTTATGAACCCACTTTTCCAAAAGTAGACAAAATAATTCCCGCAAACAAACTGCCTGATAATATAAAAGATATTCCAGATGATATACTTAATCGGGCAATTGAATGTGAAATAACTAAAAAACCCTTTAAAATTATTCACCAGGAACTAGATTTCTATAGAAAACACAATCTACCAATTCCAAAAAGACATCCAGATCAAAGACATCTAGATAGAATGAAACTTAGAAATTCAAGAAAACTGTTTGATAGAAAGTGTGATAAATGTTGAATTAATATGAAAACTAGTTATTCTCCTCTAAGAGAAGAAATTGTTTATTGTGAAAGTTGTTATGAAAAAGAGATTTATTAATAGTTTAATTTTATAATTATGAATCAGGAAAAAATAGTAGAAACAAAATCATGTAAACATTGTTCAAATTCTTTTGATATCACAGACAAAGACTTAGAATTTTATGAAAAAATTTCACCTATTTTTAAGGATAGAAAATATTCTATCACTACACCTACTCTTTGTCCAGATTGTAGACAACAAAGAAGACAGGCTTTCAAAAATATTTATAATCTTTATAAAAATGAGGAAATTTGACTTATCTCAGCTTTTTCTCCTGACAAATGATTAAATATAATTTCTCAAAAAAAATGGCGGGAAGATAGTAATCTCTGATTAAGTTTTGGGATTGAATATGATAATTCAAAATCATTTTTAAATCAATTTCAATCTCTTCAAAAGGTTGCCCCAAGATGGAATCTTATACAAATTTGATGCGAAAATTGTGAGCGGTCTATAAATATATCAAATTCTAAAGATTGTTATTTAGTTAAATCAGGATGAAATGTTGAAGATTGTTATTATGGTGAAAGAGTTTTTAATTCAAAAAATATTATTGATTGATATAGAGTAAAATATTCAGATAATTGTTATGGTGTTTATTATGCCAATAATTGTTTCAATGTACATTTTAGTAAAGATACAAAAAATTCAAAAAATAGTTTATATGTATTTGATTGTGATAATGTTTCAAATTGTATTTGATGTGTATGAATAATAAATAAAGAATACTTTATCCTAAATAAAGAAGTTACTAAAGAACAATTTTTAAAATATAAATCAGAAATACTAAGTAATAAAAAAAATCTTAATGATTTTTTAAAATTATTTTATGAACTTAAAGATAATACTCCTGTTAAATGTATTACAATTGATGAGAGTGAAGAATGTTATTGAAATGAAATATTTAATTCAAAAAATATATCTTACTGATTTAGTATCAGAGAAGTAGAGAATTCAAAATATGTATTTGATTGATCAAAATCAAAAGATGTTATGGATGTAAATGGTGATGATAATTGAATTCTAGGTTATGAAAATTGTTCAACATTTGAACTGTTTAATTCTGCGTTTTGTTTTAATTCAGCTACTATCACAAATTGTTATTATTGTGAAACCTGTGTAAATCTAAAAAAATGTTTTTGATGTGTATGACTTCATGATAAGTCTTATTGTATATTAAATAAGCAATATACAAAAGAAGAGTATGAAGAATTAATCCCAAAAATAATAGAACATATGAAGAAAAATTGAGAATGGTGAGATTTTTTCCCTAGTTATTTAAGTCCTTACTGATATAATGAATCTGAAGCTCAAGAATATTTTCTGCTTAGTAGAGATGAAGTACTTAATAACCGTCATCCTGAAATAAATTCAGGATGACAATTTAAAAATTGACATATATTTAACTGGTCAGATTATGAAGCTCCTTTTCAAAAAATAGCCAAGACTATAAAAGCAAATATGTTACCTTATGATATTACAAAAATTCCTGATGATATATTGAATTGGGCTATTGAATGTGAAGTAACTAATAAACCATTTAGAATAATTCGCCAAGAATTAGATTTTTACAGAAAACATAATCTACCAATCCCAAAAAGACATCCAGATCAAAGACATCTTGATATAATGGCTCTTAGAAATCCTAGAAAATTATATGATAAAAAGTGTGATAAATGTGGAAAAGATATTAAAACTACTTATGCTCCAGATAGAAAAGAAATAGTTTATTGTGAAGAATGTTATAATAAGGAGGTTTATTAAAATAATATAATTTTTATCTCATTTAATCTATTATCATTTATGAACCAAAATCTAGAGAAAATTTTTCATTTTATGGAAATCTTACAAAAATTAAAAACCAATAAAAGATGGTTAGAAACACCAACTGTTATCAAAAAAGAATCTATTGCTGATCATAGCTTCAAAGTTTTGGTTATGGTTTTTGTAGTTTGAAAAAATCTATGACTTAATTTGGATAATCTAAAAATATTAAAATTGGCTTTAGTACATGACATAATAGAAGCAATTGCATGAGATACGGATTACAATTCTGTTTATCTATGACTCATATCAAAACAAGAAAAATATGAAAAAGAACTTGAAGCAATTAAAGAAATTAAAAAAATCTTACCATCACCTCTTTGACAGGAAATATATGATTTATGGATTGATTATGATACTTCTATTTCAGATGAGGCAAAATTTGTAAAGGCAGTTGAAAAAACTGAATCAATTGATCATTTACTATATTATTGACCAAGCTATATCAATATTCCTCATAAATTAGCTACATATTGCGATAATGCAATGGCAAATTTTCCTGAACTTAAATGATATTATAATGGATATAAACAAAAATTAAAAAATATGTTTATTGAGTGATGACACAAATGGGAAGATATTTATGATACAAAATGAGATTTTGATCAGTTTAAAGATTTTGATAAGATTTTTGATTTTTTTCAGATAGCTCAAAAATTAAAAGAAACAAAAAGATATGAGACAATGGAAAAAGATGCTATCAAAGAATCTACTGCAGAACATTCTTATAGACTCATATTTTTTGTTTGGATAGCAAAAGAAATTTTGGATATAGACATCGATTTGCAAAAAGCCTTAGAAATAGCTATTTTTCATGACATAATAGAAGCTATTGCCTGAGATACTGATTTTTCACTTGTCTGGACCTGAAAAGTGAGCAAAGAAGAAAAAAATCAAAAAGAAATAAAAGCTATGAAAAAATTAAGAGAAGTATTACCTATTGAGATTTGAAACCAGATTTATGATTTGTGGGATGAATATGAAAAATTTGAAACTAAAGAAGCTAAATTGGTAAAAGCACTAGACAAACTTGAATCAATAGATCATTTTATAAGAAACTGATCTGAATATTACGATAATCCTGATAGAATTGCTTACTATCTTAATTCATCTATGAAATTTTGTCCTGAAATAAAACCCATACATCAGTTATATAAAGAAAAACTAAAAAATGAGTTTTTAAATTGTTGAATTGAATGGAAAAACGAATATGATGCAGTTTAAGTTACACCTACCTAATCCTTATACTGTATTTTATCAAATAGAAAATGCATAGTATAAGCTAAATCTTCACTTTCGATTTTTATTCAAAAAGATGATTCTTTGAAAATAATTATATAAATAATAGTTCAAACAATAAATATATTTATGGCTGAATTACTTGCTGGTAATTTTTCCATAATCTCTATATCATAAGTTTTACTTATATTTTCCATAAGCATAACTCCATTTCACAAAAATGTTTCTATACTTATATTGTGTAATTTGAGATTTTTAAATAAATCTATACTAGATCGCTTTAAATTACTTGGAATTGTAACTTGTGAATCAATTATATTTGAAGCAAAAAGCTTAATTGATATGTATTTATTTTTCAGTGTTGTCTCGATTATATCGTTGTGAATATTTATTATTCAGGAATTTGAATCAAAAATAGTTATTTTTGGGAAATTTTTATTTTTTTTATTTTCAAATTCTTGAAGCTCACTTTTTATATTTTCATAACTTGAATTTAGATTTTTGTATTTGTTAATCTTTTTTTCTGTATAAGTTTTTAATATATCGATATTGGGAATAAAAAAATGCTTGATTCAGTCTTTGTTAGTTTCATAAACTAGGTTTTCTTTTGTCAGTTTTTGCAAGATTTTATAAACTCCAGTTCTTTCCATTCACAAGTATTTTGCAATAGTAGATGCTGGTTTAGTTCAAAGTATAAATAAAGCTTTAAAAATATCAGCTTCATGTTCACTAAATCATAAATCTATAAAATATTCTTTAAACATAATTAATTTAATTAGGGGTGTTGTGATAATATTTTCACATATAATTACTAGTAATATAAGCTATCTAAGTCACTTTGTCAAATAATAATATTGCATTTGTGTGAATTATATTATAATTATCTTGTATTTATATAATAATTTTTATATATGCTAGAAAAAATTATTGAGACTAAGATTTGTGAACACTGCAATAAAAACTTTTCAATAACTGAAGAAGATTCAAATTTTTACAATAAAATCTCACCAAAAATAAAATGAGAAAAGTTTCATTTACCTCTTCCAAAATTATGTCCAGACTGTAGACAACAAAGAAGACTTTCATTTATGAATTATATGAGTTTGTATAAATCAGTATGTGATTGATGTGGAAATAATATAGTTTCAAGATTTAATCCTGACGGTTGAATAAATGTTTATTGTAATAAATGCTGGGCATCTGACGGAAATGATTACCTAAAATATTGAATAAATATCGATTTCAATAAAAGTATATTTGAGCAAATTTCTTATTTAATAAAAGTTACTCCTTTTCAAAACTTGTCAGGGTCTCTATCAAACATAAAAAATAATTCAATTTATACAAACCATACTGCTGATATACATAATTGTTATATGGTTTTTGAAGCTGATTTCGTAGATGATTGTATGTATGGAAGATGACTTAGAAAATCAAATAACTTAATAGATTGTTTAAATTGTACGGCTTCAGAATTTTGTTATGAATGTGTTGATTCAAATTCTCTATATAATTGTTTTTATGTTATTAATTCTACTTCATGTAATAATTCACATTATTTAAAAGATTGTCATTGATGTAGTAATTGTATTTGATGTATTGGTTTAACAAATAAAAGCTACTATGTATTTAATAAAGAAGTATCAAAAGATGAATATAAAAAGATAGAAAAAAAGATTACTGATACAAAATTTAAAGACAAAATTATTGTGGAATTTGAGAAATTACAAAAAGAAAATAATACAAATGAAAAATACATTATTAACTCTGAAAATTGCAGTTATGACTATATTTTTAACTCAAAAAATTGTATTAACTCTTATGATATAACTTGATGCGAAGATTTGAGATATTGTACAGAAGTAAATTACTCAACTGATTCTATGGATATTAATTCTTATTGAAGTCATTCAGAACATATGTATGAGTGAGCTTGAGTTTGAAGATATTCAAGAAATTTATATTTTTGTGCAATAATATGAAAATGAGAAGACTTATTTTACTGTATTGATGTCAAAAAAAGTAAAAATTGTTTTGCTTGTGTAAATCTAAAAGAAAAAGAATATTGCATATTAAACAAACAATATTCAAAAGAAGAATACTTTGATTTAATCCCAAAAATAATCAATTATATGATTAAAATTTGAGAATGGTGAGAATTTTTCCCAGGTTCAATTTCTCCATTTTGATACAATGAAACAATTGCAAATGAGTACTATAAACTTAAAAAAGAAGAGGCTATAAAACAAAATTATAAATGGTCGGACTATATCGCCCCTTTACCTAAAGTAGATAATATAATACCTGCAAGTAAGTTACCAGAAGATATAAAAGATATTCCAGACGATATACTAAATCGGGCAATTAAATGTAGTGTAACAAATAAACCATTTAGAATATTGAAACAAGAATTAAATTTTTATAGAAAACATAATTTAACAATTCCTAAAAAACACCCAGATCAAAGACATTTAGATAGATTAGCACTTAGAAATCCAAGAAAAACTTTATGATAAAATTATTTTTTAATACCTAATCTTGAATTAATAATACTAATAAATATAATAAAAGTATTATAAAATTAAAACAAATAATTAATGTACAAAATACTTTTTACATCTGCCTTGAAAGAAGAATTAAATCCAATTAAGGAAATCATTAAAAATATTAAAATTAAAACAAAAATTGATTTTTTAGTGTCTGAGATTTGAAATTATAAAACTATTTTTAATATTACAAGACACTTAAGTGAAAATAATTATGATTTTATAGTAAATATCTGAATTTGTGGTTATATAGACAAAAATAAACCATTTCAAGTTGCAAAAATTTTAAATATTTCAAATAATAAAGAATTTATTATCCCTATTCCTTTCAAATTTTTAAACATTGAATCAATTGCTTGTAGTGAAAAAATAATCTATAACACAAAAGAACTTCAAGACGAAAAATATGTAGATATGGAATCATACTGATTTGAATTTGTTTGTGATAAATTCAAAATTCCTAGAATTATATTAAAAATACCTTATGACTCTATATGAACTTCAGAAACTACAAATTATGATAAAAATAAATTAACAGAAAAACTAAAACAAATTGATTTTGAAAAACTTATAAACCAAATAACAGATTTTTTATATCAATACAAACCAGAAGTAATTGATTTTGAAAAATATTATTCTCACTATAAATTTACTTTTTCTGAGAAACTTATTTTTCAAAAGATGTATTTTCGTTATACCAGCCTAACTTGAACAGATTTTGATAATTTTTTTAATAAAAATAAGAGTTTAGATAAAAAAGAGTTTTTAAAGATAACAATATAATTAATTAAAACCTAATCACTACAAATGATTCTATACATAGAAAAAGACACAATAAACTATCCTCAAACTAGAAAAATTATAGATTTTTTTCCAGATGCAGACAAAATTATCATAAAAAACTATAAAAATATCTTTGATAAAAATATACCTTTGCATCAAGAAAAAAGTATAATAATTGCAAAATTGACATGATCTGCTATTTGAAAAACTCCAGATAATTATTGACATACCAATAATACATATTTTTTCAAAACTAGTTTAAATTGTGTATTTGATTGCTCATATTGTTATCTAAAATGAGCTTTTAAAAACAATATCCAAGTGTATTTTGTGAATTATGATGATATAAAAAAACAAATAAATGAAGTGATAGAACAAAATTCCCCTAATTCCCTTAATAAAGCGACTTTAAAAGAAGCCGGCCTTTATTGCCAGGTCACAACCCATGCGGATTTGGGTATC
>DHWA01000042.1 GCA_002412935.1 Patescibacteria group bacterium UBA5194
AATCCTAAAAGTATTAAAAACAATAAACTAGATAAATAAGTTGTAATATAATAATTTGAAATAAGCCTAATAAAAATTACATAAACTAGTACCAGCATAATGTGTATAAGGAAAGCAGTTTTTGTATGACCTTTTACAAAATCATTGTTTATATATTTATTTGATTTATTAAATAAAAATAAAAATGATATGAAAACTAGCAAATAAGCAGTTAATGCATTTGCTTTTATTTTTGGATCTAAGTTTGTTTCTTCCATAGGATATTATGTGGTTAAGTGGTTCTAAAGAGTCTTTTAATTTGCAATTTTCTAATCTATTGGTATTATACCGTATATTGTTTTTAAATGCAAAAAAACATAATAGTCCAAGGTTTTAAAACTCTAATAATATAATATAATAATTTTTATGAAACTCAAAGAAGTTAAATTTGTGAAATCAGTAGCTATAAATAGTGAAAAAGTATTTTTTGATGAAAAACATGAAATAATTTTCCTGGGAAGATCAAATGTAGGTAAATCAAGCCTTATGAATGCAATATTTGAAAAAAAAGATTTAGTAAAAACAAGTTCAATGCCAGGTAAAACTAGAACTGCAAATTTATTTTTACTTAATAATAAATATTATTTCACTGATTTACCATGATATGGTTTTGCTAAAATGTGAAAAGAAAAAAAACAAGATTTAGATGGTCTTATAAGTTGGTATATAGAAGAAAGAAGACAATATATAAAATCAGCAGTAGTGCTTATAGATAGCAGACTTTGACCTCAAGAAAGTGATATAGCGATGTATAGATATTTACTTGATTTGGATATGGATGTAACTATTGTTATTACAAAAATAGATAAAGTATCAAACAATGATTTAGCAAAAGCAAAATCACTTTGTGAAAAAGCATTTTTTTGACAAGAATTTAATGCAGTTTCAACAAAAAGTATGATTTGAATTAAAGAAATAAGAAATTTGTTATTTGAGAAAGTTTTAGGTAATTAAAAATCCTTCATACTCAACTGAATCTTTCACTTTTCATCAATTTTTGTAACTCTAACTTTGACTCTATCTCAGACTTTCACGACATCCATAGGATTTTTTACAAAAGTATCGCTTAATTGAGAAATGTGTACAAGTCAATCGTTTTTTGTTCCGATATCAACAAAGGCTCAAAAAGCAACTACATTTCTGATTACTCATTCTATCACATCTCATTCTGCTATTTCTACAGTCGTATTTCTAGCTTTTGTGTGAGTACTATTTGTTCTTTTTTCTTTTCATAAATTGTTATAAGAAGATAGTATAAAAGAAATAGTATCCGAAGTTACATCTGGGTAAAGTTTTTTCATTTGGTCATCAACTTTAAGGTTCCCCTTATTAAGGGGGTTAGGGGGATTATTTATTATATATCTCGCAAGGGCATATTGATCTGGATGGATATCTGTATTATCTAATTCTTCTTTACTTTCAGGCACTCTCAAAAATCAGATTGCTTGTTCATAAGCTTTGTCTGATAATACTTTTTTTATCTCAACTCTTGATTTATAAGGTCTCTTATCATAGATTTTTTTTGCTTGTCTTTTATCTATTCAAGAGATATGATTAAGTACATAAATAGAAATAGTATTTACATTTACTCATACTTCATTTACAGCACTTTCTACCACATATCATAGTTTTTGTTCTAGTTTTTTTTCTGGCATATCGTGTTGATACATACCAACTCATATACTTCAAACAGGGATTTTTACAAGTTCAGAAAGTGGATCTATAAACCTCCTTCCGATAGAAATAGTTCATCTGTCTAGACTATCAAGTTTAGGGAATTCTTCTTCTGCAACTTTTGATACACTGTAAACTGATGCTCCAGATTCATTTACGATATAGATATCTCAACCAAATACTTCAGAAATCAAAGCCGAAACTTCTTTTGATCAAGTACCGTTTCCGATTACTACAACTTCTATTTTGTATTTTTTAATTACTTCATTTAGTTTCTTTTTAGCTCATTCCAAATCATGCAAATATATTTTGTCAAACCATACGGGATTTCATAAATTATCTAAAACACATATTTTACAACCAACTCTAAAACCAGGATCAACAGAAAGCATAGAATTTACTTTTTCAGGTTTTGTCATAAGTAGAGCTTCTAGATTTGTTTGAAATACTTTTATAGAATCATCTTCTCCTATTTCATTTAATTCACTTCTAAGTTCATTTTCAACAGATGAAAATAAGTTTTCATATCATCTTTTAAAAGCTTCTTTTAGTTCAATAATAAAACTACTGAGTCAAAGAATTTTGGCATATTCACTTTCCAAATAATCAAAAATCATCTCATCTTTTTCTATTTTTACTGTCAAAATTCACAAGTTTTCTCACCTGTTTAGTGCCAAAATTTGATAAGGTTTAACTAGATTAATTTTTATAGCAAATTCTGCATATATATCAAATTTTGAGATTTGGTCTCTATCTTTTTCATTTAATTTTTCTAGTGCTTTTTCTCACTTTTTATTTGATAGAATTACTCAAGCTTCATTTAATGTTTCTATCAAAGTATGTCTCAAATTTGAGTTTGCATTTACTTCTGCTCAGACTATTTCTATGGCTCAATCAATGATTTCTTCTCTAGGGTAATCCTTCAAAAGCTCTTCTGGAATTATTATTTGATTTTGTTTTATACTTTCAGCAACTACTCAGAATCATTTTTCCAAAGCTATCATTGCTTTTGTTTTTTTCTTTGATTTATATGGTTTATAAAGTTCTTCAACTTCTTTTAGAGTTTTTGCATTTACTAGATTGTCCATTAATTCTGGAGTCATTTTTCCAAGTTCTTCAATTCACTTAATTGCAGTTACTTTTGCATTATATAGATTTTCTTGTTTATTTTTTAGCTCTATTATGGCTCTTATATCATTTTCATCCAAGTTTCAAGTTACTTCTTTTCTATAACGAGAGATAAAAGGTACAGTTGCTCATTCTGCCACAAGTTCAAGTACAGTACTAGTCTGGAATTGTTTTAGATTCAGTTCAGTTGACACGATTTCTACATAATTTGGAGTTTCTAGCATAGTTTTGTTTTTATTAATAATTAGACTTATAAAATATATTTGTTTATTGGTAAAAGTAAAATAAGTTTTTTATTAAATATATAAAAAACTTGCATTTTATTACTTTTTAATATATACTACAGGTAACATAATTATATTACTTGCAGTATATGAATGAAATATTAAACCTCTATAAAAATAAAAAAACTGTTTTTGATTTTGATGATTTAAAAGCAATTTTTGCTATATCAAATACACAAGTCTTAAAGAATAAAATCCAATATTTAAAAGCAAAAAATATTTTATCTTCACCAACTAGATGAATATATACCTTACAAGATAAAGAAATAGATAAATTTGAATTAGTAAATAAGATATATTCTCCAAGTTATATATCGTTTTTTTCTGCTTTGTATTATCATTCAATTATTTTTCAATACCAAAATGATGTGTATCTAGCATACAAAAAAACTGATGAAAAAAAAATACTTGATTTTAGTATAAAACTAAAAAGTTTAAAAAAAGAAATTCTTTTAAATCCTGATTGAATTATTAACAACTGATTCTATTCAATAGCAACAAAAGAAAGAGCTTTTTTAGATACTATTTATTTGTTTTGAGATATTTATTTTGATAATATTAGGGAACTTGATTATGATGAAGTAATAAGATTACTTTCAATTTACAAAAATAAATCACTGGAAAAAAAAGCAAAATCATATTTTCTAAAATAATTTTTATGTCAGCAATTATTACAAAACTTGATACACACAAACATAAATTTATATTGATGAGCATATTACTTGATATTTCTAAAAATAGTATTCTAAAAGAAAGCCTTGTTTTTAAATGATGAACAGCTTTGTTCTTGCTTTATTCTTTGGATAGATTTTCTACTGATTTAGACTTTGATTTGGTTTGAAAAACAGACAAAAAGATTATTTTAGATGAGATAATCAAGATACTACAAAAATATGGAAGCCTAAAAGATAGTTTTATAAAAAGAAATACTATTTTTGCATTATTATCGTATTCTGAACTAGACCACAATATAAAAATAGAGGTTTCAACAAGATGAGTTTCATGAGAGTATGATAATAAAAATTTTATGTGAATAAAACTAAAAGTACTGGGTATAGATTATATAACTGCAAATAAATTTTTAGCATTGACTTCAAGAAATAAACTTGCAAACAGAGATATATATGATATATGGTTTATCCTAAAAAATAACCTAAAAATAAACAAAAATCACATAGAAAATATAACGGGAAAATCTTTTAAAGATTACATTAAGGATTTGGTAAAATTTTTAGAAGGGCTTTGAGATAAATACAATATACTTGATTGACTTTGAACAATTCTTGATGACAAACAAAAAGCATTTGTAAAAAATAATTTAATAAAAGAAACTATTTTTTTACTAGGTAGTTATTTGTAAAGTAAAAGGAAAATTGGAGAAAATAAATTTGTATTTTAGTGTGAAAATTCTATAATATTTAAGAGTTTTAATATTAAAAGTATTTAGGAAATTATGTTTTTAAAAAAATTTATGTGATTAGAATCAAATATTTGGAAACATTTTATTATTCTTTTTACAGGTAGAAGGAATTTTATACCAATGTTAAGTATATATTATTTGTCATTGCCAAATACAAAAGCACAGGAAATATGATTTTATTCAGCAGCTTGATATGCTTTATCTTTAGTTTTTCAAATTCCAGCTTGAATTATTTGAGATAGACTAGGAAATAAAACTACTATAATAATTTCAAAAATACTTATACTTATTTCAAGTTATATGTATGTTGTAGGAGATAATTTTTGGTACTTTTTAGTTTGAGCGGTTTTTATGTCTTTATGAGCAGATGCATTTTCTACTTGAAATACATCGGCATTTTTACATGATACATTAACTAATTTAAATAGAGAAGGTGATTTTAAAAGAATTTCTTCTTCAATAAAGTGACGGGTTTCATTTTTAAGTATTTTCTTTATAATAGCACTTCCATTTTTTACCACAATTAGCTTAAATTTTCCTTTTAAAATAGGTCTTTGAATTGATGTTATTTGATTACTCGTTGCGATTTCTTTGTTTCCAGCAAGATGAGATTCTTTAAAGCATGAATTAATTTCATATTTAAATATCAAAAAAACAATAAATGAGTCAAAATGATCGGGCTTGTTTTCTATTATATTTTTCTCTGCAATTATAGCAGCATTTTTAACGACTGATAATTCTTTTAGAACCCCATATTTAACAAGTTTAGGGTATCCTATAATTTATATATGATTTGTTATGGGATTATCTAGATTTGTTTGGTTTATTGTTTGAAAATATGCTCATAAAATTGAAGATTTTCTACCTTTCAAGAAACTTATGTTATTAGAGATTTTTATTTTCAGTTTTTATTATATAAGTGCTTCTTACATAAATAATCCTTATGTTGTATGAATAATATTTTCACTTGTTGTATGATACAACCGGGGGAGAAATGAAATATACACCGATCATATAATAAATTTAATACCTTGAAAAAAGTATAAATCAACAATTCTTTCCATAAAATGACAGATATCTTGAATAATAAAAATTATTATGATTACAATAATAGGATTTGTGATGAATCAGTCTTATAAATTGTGATTTATGGTTTTGTGAATAACTTTGTTTATACTTTTAATGACAGTATATTTATTTTTAATAAAAGAAAAGAAAACTAAAATTTAATAACTTGTTATACTTTAGCTAAACTAAAATGATATGTTTAAAAAATTAAGTAATTATTGGGATAATAAATGGAAAATAGCACTTTTTCTAAAAGAAAGTGATATTGCTCGAGATGTTTTTGAATTTTTATGAAAAAAAAGATGAGGTTTATTGGATTTATGATCTTGAACCTGAAGAGATAGTTTATTTTTTGCTTCTTCTTGATTTGAAGTTGAATCTTTCGATTTTTCTACTATTGCATTAGAAAAATTGGAAGATTTTGCCAGTGAAAAATGATTAAAAGTAAAAACTATTTTATGAGAAATAAAAACTTATGATTTTTGAACAGAAAAATACGATTATATTTATGCTTGTAATTCTCTACATTATTTCTCAGATTCTGAAACTAAAGAAATTATTGAAAAATTAAAAAAATCTATAAAAAAATGATGATATATATTTGTGAGAGTAAAATCAACAAATGATATAGATTTTTGAAAATGAGTTAAACTAGAAGATAATTATTATGAAAATTGAGAAGAATTAAAACACTTTTTTGATACTGATTATATGAAATCATTATTTTCAGATTTTGAAATTATTAAATTAAATGAAATAAAAAGAAAACACATAAAATGGGATTTTACAGAATTTGATACTTATTTTATAGATTTATTTGCTAAAAAATTATAATTATGAGAATCTCTCGGGTTGATAATCTAAAATGAATTGGAATACTACTTATTATCTTGGGACACTGTAGTTTTCCTCACGATAATTTACTTACAAGATATCTATTTTCTTTTCATGTAGCTTTGTTTTTTATCTTGTCTTGATTTTTATTTAATGAAGAAAAATATAATAATTTCACAAAATTTATAAAAAGTAAATTTTTTAGGCTTATAATACCTTTTTTTGCTTTCAATATAATTCATTTTGCTATAAATAAATATTTTTGAGAATTTAGTGGGACTAGAATAACTGATTTTTCTGTTTGAGTCTTATATGGGGATTATCTAGGTGATAATTGAGGGATTTTTAACAATACTTGATGATTCAATATCTGAAATATATCAACTTGGTTTTTGACTGCTTTATTTTTTACTAGTATTTATTATTTTGTTTTAAATAAAATGGTAAAATCAAAAATCGTAAAAATAATAATAGTTTTTTTACTATCTCTAATTGTTTATTTTGAAAGTAAAATTACCAATTTTAGACTTCCATGGGGAATAGAAATATCTTTTATGATGCTTCTTTTCTATACTTTTTGAAATATTTTTAAGAAAAAAATAAAAAACTTTGCAGAAAAAGTTGATTTTAGGTATTTATGATTAGTTATTTTAATTTTATTGGTTCATTTACCTTTTTTAAATCATACAAATATCTCAATTAATAATTATTGAAATTATTTTCTATTTTTAAGTAATTCTTTGCTTTGATTTATTACTTTCTTAATTATTTCAAAACTTATTTGAGAAAACAGTATTTTATCTTTTTTCTGAAAAAATTCTATAATTATTTTATGATTTGAGTGGATAAAGATACCACTTGAACAACATTTTTTATCATTAATTAATTTTGAAGTACCATATTTATTTTGATTTACTCAATTTATTATTACAGTAATTTTACTTATTCCAATTATCTATATTGTAAATAACTTTTTTCCTTTTATCTTAGGTGTTTGATACAAATATAGTATTTTAAAAAAAATATAAGTTGAAAAATATTAAAAATAATTATCATAGATTTATAAATTGTAATTTTTATAAACATGCCGAGAATAAAATCAGATAGAGAACTTGAACAAATCCAACAAAAGGTATGATATGGAAAAGAAACACTAAAAGTTTTTATAGCAGATATCATACCGACTTGTTGTGCTCGCGAAAATATGGAAGATAGAATAGTAGAACTAGAAAATCTAGTTTTAACTTATGGTTGACTAGTTATAATTAAACATATTCAAAAAAGAGGAGTTCCTGACTACAATACATATATATGAAGTTGAAAACTTGATGAAATAATAGAAGAGATGAAAATAGAAAAAGCAAATTTACTTATTTTTTGAAACATTTTAAAACCTCATCAAATTCATAAAGTAAATGAAAAATTGAGATCAATTTGAGCTAAAGCTTGGGATAGAGTTGATTTAATCTTGAAAATTTTTGAAAAAAATGCAAAAACAACAGAAAGTAGATTGCAAATAGAATTGGCTTCAATAAAACATATGTGACCTCGTCTATTTGGTATGGGTATGGAATTATCAAGACAATGATGATGAAGTAAACTTGCAAGATGAAAATGAGAAACAAATACAGAGATAATGAAAAGACATTTGAGAAGTATGGAAGATAATATAAAAAAAGAACTTGAAAAATATGCTCATGTAAGAGAAGAACACAGAAAATGAAGAAAAAAAAAGTGATTTTTTACAGTTTGAATAGTAGGATATACAAATGCTTGAAAATCAAGTTTATTAAATGCTTTAACATGAAAATGAGTACTTAGTGAAGATAAGCTTTTTGCAACTCTTTGAACTTCAGTTGGGAAAATGTGGATAGAGTCTAAAAAAAATGCTAATCAAGAATTAGAATATACTAAATGAACTGAAATTCTTCTAAATGATACTATTTGATTTATAAGAGATTTACCACCGGATCTTATAAAAGCATTTGCTTCAACACTTGAGGATAGTATAGAATCAGATTTACTCCTTCATATAGTTGATGCTAGTGATAAAAAGATAGATGAAAAAATAAAAGTTGTTGATGATATACTTGATTCTATAAAAGCTACTCAAACTAAACTTTATGTTTTTAATAAAATTGATTTGCTTACAAAAACTGATTTAACTGCATTAAAAAAGAGTTTTAAATCACTAAAACCTATTTTTGTTAGTAGTTATGAGAAGTTGGGGCTTGATAAGTTGAAGAAGGAGATAGTGAAGAAAATAATGAAGTAATTTTTTTTATTTTTACTAAATTGGAAAACAGTTAGAAACTTGGGGGTTTGGGGGGTGAGACGATAGTGA
>DHWA01000045.1:0-10511 GCA_002412935.1 Patescibacteria group bacterium UBA5194
GCACTTCAAATTACAATTTACAAATTTTATATATTAAAAATATTAATTATGTTTTTAGATTGATTAAAAAAATTCGTCAGAATGACTAATGAATGAGATGAAATAAAAAATAAAGATTTATGAATTGAGAAGGTTATTGTTAATGTATGAGAAAAGACAGATTCATTAATAAAAACGCAAAAAATAAAAAGTATAAGTAATTTTTATATAAATTATCAGATATTGTTAAGTGAAGAAATTAAACAAGATATCAAAAAGAGTGATATAGATGCATTAAATTCTATTATAGAAGATTCAGATAATCTAAAAAGAGAAATAGAAAAAGAAAATGATGTATATCTTTTAGAGTGATATAAAGATGATATTTTAGATATAATAAGTAGAAAAAAAGAATTATTAAAATCAAATAGTGGTATTGAAGAGTGATTAAATGCTTTAATAGAAGGAATAAATACAAGGATTAAATTTATAAATTCAAAATAGGTATCTGAATAATAAATAAGAGAAATAATAAATTAAAATTACTCTTGACAAAAATAGTTATTATATATAATAACATAACTAAACTTAATTTTTAATTATAAAATATGAATAGTGGTTTAAATAGTATTCCTTGATTTGTATGAGATGCAAAACTTTGACAAGTACATATTGATATTAATGAAGTAGTGGAGCAAATAAATAATTGAGAATTAGTATCAGAGTCTGTATGAGTAGAGGTTGAATGAATACAATCAAAAACCAATAAAGCATTAAGTTCACCACAATTAACTCTAGAAGAAAAAGAAGAAATTTTATTGAAATTAGAGGACATATATTTTTTGGAGGCATTAATGGTAGAATTATCTGTGGATACATCAAAAATGTTACTAATAATAGAAAACTCAAATATTTTATATGATAGTAAATCTTGATATCAAATTCATATCCAGTTAGATACTTGAGACAATTATTATATAGATAGTTCTACCTACAATAAAGTACTTAATTCTCATAATGGAGATTAATAATAAATATTAAGTTTTAAATGGTGAATCTATTAATTAGTTATAAAAAAAGCAAATTTAAATTTGCTTTTTTTTGGCTTTTAAATACACTTTTTGTGAAACCACTACTTAAGAATGTGTAATTCCCGCAAAAGTAGGGGCATTTTTTGTATTATCTAAGAGATTAAAGATCAAGATTTAAAAGTTTTTATGACTGAGTAATTGGAGTCTTTTAAATTAATTGGTATTCTTTTAGTTGTTGATTAGCCTGTGCCCCCAGAGGGGGTATAATTATTATTTTTTAATTATTATTATGCCAAAAACTACTAAAAAAATAGAGAAAAATGATGTAGTTTTGGAAAACAAAAAAGTAGATATCTGAAGTATGTATGAAATAAAATGAAGACATTATTTCACTGATGATAGATCTATTGCTTGAATTCCAGAACTTCTTGAAATACAACTTGATTCTTATAGAAATTTTTTAAAAGAAGGTATAGATAAGACTTTTAAAGAAAGTTTTCCTATTAGTGACTTTTCTTGAGAAAAAATCGATATATATTATAAAGGTTTTAACTTAGAAGAACCAAAATTTGACCCAGAAACATGTAAAAGAAAAAATTTAAATTATGAAGCTCCTTTAAAGGTTAGACTTGAGATGCTTAATAAAGAAACTTGAGAAATCAAAGAACAAGATGTATATATGTGAGGAGTACCTCTTATGACAGATACTGCAACTTTTATAATTAATTGAATAGAAAGAGTTATAGTTAATCAGATAATCAAATCAACTGGTATATTTTTTACTCCAGGAGATACAAGTTATGCACTTAAAATAGTTCCAAGTAAATGATCTTGGTTTGAAATAGATGCAGAAAAAAGATGAATTATAAATATAAAAATAGATAAAAAAAGAAAAATTCCAATATCAGTATTTTTAAGAGCTTTTTGACTTGAATCAAATGCTGATATTATTGAGGCATTTAAAGATTTAGGAGACGATGTTATGACTCATCATATTATGCCTACTTTGGATAAAGATAAGACTTCTAATAGGTTAGAAGCACTTAATGCTTTATATAAACTTCTTAGACCAGGTGATTTGGCAACAAATGAAAGAGTTGTAGAACTTTTCAATAACACATTTTTAGATGAAAAGAGATTTGATTTATGAGAGATAGCAAGAATGAAAATAAAAACAAGATTATGAATAAATAAATCTTATTCAGATGAATGAGCTAAATTTATCGCAATTGATGATTTAATTGTTAGTTTAAAGTATTTTTTCAATTTATTAATCTGAACTGAATGATATTATATTGATGATATAGATCATCTTGAAAATAGAAGAGTTAGATCAGTTTGAGAACTAGTAGAAGATAAAATCAAAGTTTGAATTGCTAGAATGGAAAGAATTGCAAAAGATAGAATGACAGTAATGGAATTAGAAGATGCTACTCCAGGGTCTTTTATAAATTCTAGACCTATCGTTGCTATACTTAAAGAATTCTTTGCATCATCACAACTTTCTCAATTTATGGATCAAAGTAATCCACTTTCAGAAATTGCTCACAAGAGAAGAGTTTCTGCTTTAGGACCTGGTTGATTAACTCGTGAAAGAGCCTCTTTTGAAGTTCGTGACGTTCATCCAACTCAATATGGTAGAATCTGTCCTATTGCAACTCCAGAAGGTCCAAATATATGATTAGTACTACATTTCGCATCATATGCAAAAGTAGATAAATACTGATTTTTGTTAACTCCTTATAGAATTATAGAACATTCTGTAAATAATGATTGAAAAAGTGCAATAAATAGAATTGCTCTATGAGATATTATTTGAGATGATGGTAAAGTAGTTATAAAAGATAAAGAATTAATTACTGAGGAACAAGCTAAAAAATTACAAAAAGCTGTAAAAGAGAAAAAAATAGAAGTTAGATGATTTTTTTGAGATACTTTTGATTATTTTGATGCTCATCAAACAAAAGTACTTATAATTGCTGAAGCCTGAGCTCCTATGGATGAATTTGGTAACTTTACTATGACTCGTATAAGTGCCAGAGTAAATACAGAACCAACAATAGAATATGTATGAAAAATAACACATATAGATATTAGTCCAAAACAAATAGTTTCTGTTGAAACTTCGCTACTTCCATTTTTGGAACATGATGATGCGACAAGAGCTGAAATGGGTTCTAACATGATGAGACAAGCAGTTCCTCTTATAAAACCAGAAGCTCCTATAGTTTGAACTTGAATGGAAAGAATTGTATGAGAATGATCAGGTTATGTTTTAAAAGCAACAGATGATTGAGAAGTTATTTGAGTAGATGCAAAACATATTACAGTACTATATAAATCATGAGAGAAAAAAATTTATGAATTAAAAACATTTAAGAGATCTAATCATGATATGATAATTCACCAAAAACCACTTGTATCAAATGGTCAAAAATTGATAAAAGGTGATTTACTTTGTGATTGACATTCTATTGATAATTGAGAATTAGCTTTATGAAGAAATTTAACTGTAGCATATATGCCTTGGAAATGATATAATTTTGAGGATGCGATAATCATATCTTCAAATGTTGTTGAAAGAGATTATTTTTCATCTATACATATCAAAGAATATGTTATTGATGTTAGAGAAACAAAACTTGGGCCTGAACAAACTACTGATGATATACCAAATGTATCAACAAATAAACTTAAAGATTTAGATGTAGATTGAATAATTAGAATCTGAGCTTATGTTGAAGGATGAGATATATTGGTTTGAAAAATTACTCCAAAATGAGAACAAGAATTATCACCAGAAGAGAGGTTATTAAGAGCTATATTTTGAGATAAATCAAAAGATGTAAAAGATAGCTCTTTGAGACTTCCAAGCTGACAATGATGAAAAGTAATAAATGTAGAAATACTAAAAAGAGAAGCATGAGATAATTTACCAACTTGAGTATTTACACAAGTAAAAGTTTATGTAGCTCAAACTAGAAAACTTGAAGTTTGAGATAAAATGGCTTGAAGACATTGAAATAAATGAATAGTTAGTAAAATAGTTCCAGTTGAAGATATGCCTTTTATGGCTGATTGATCATCAGTAGATATTATATTAAACCCTTTATGAGTTATATCTCGTATGAACATATGACAAATACTTGAAGTTCATATTTGAATTGCTGCAAGAAATCTTTGAATTAAAGTAGCAACTCCAGTTTTAAATGGTATAAGCGTAGAACAAGTTACTGCTTTGATGGAAAAAGCTTGAATTGAGTCAAGTTGAAAAGTACAACTTTTTGATTGAGAAACATGAAATCCTTTCAATGAAAAAACAATGATTTGAGTAAAATATATGCTTAAATTACATCATTTGGTTGAAGATAAGATTCATGCTAGATCAGTTGGACCTTATTCTATGGTAACTCAACAACCACTTTGAGGTAAAGCACAAAATGGTTGACAAAGATTCTGAGAAATGGAGGTTTGGGCACTTGAAGCTTATGCTGCAAGTAATATACTTCAAGAAATGATTACTATAAAATCAGATGATGTAGCCTGAAGAACACAAGTTTATGAAGCAATAGTTAAAAATTCTGCAATCAAAAAACCAAATATACCTGAATCATTTAATGTACTTCTTAAAGAATTACAAGCAATATGACTTGATATTGAATTATTTGATAAGGAAGAGTTAGAAGATAAAGAAAATCAGATAAGAGAGAGATTTAATAAGATAGTAGAATTAGAAAATAAAGTTTTATCTTGAATTGAATGAAATAGTAAAATTAGTGAATCAAATGAATGAAATGAAACTGAAGAATAAAAATAGTGCAAAGTTATTAAGTTTGAAAGGTGTAAAATTTATAATCCTTCAACTTTTAACTTTTAGCTTTTAACTTTTAACTAAATTAATTTATGTTCGAAAAAAATGAAAATTTCATGAGTGATAAGATAACTGATTTTACAGAAATATCTAAAAATATTTGAAGAAGAGATATAACTAAATGAAAAAATTTAGATAATCTTGCTTGAATTTGATTAGGTATATTATCTCCTGAAAAAATTAGATCTCTATCATATGGTAAAGTAATAATAAGTGAGACTATAAATTATAGAACTCAAAGACCAGAAAGAGGATGATTATTTTGTGAACAAATATTTGGGCCAAGAAAAAATTATGAATGTGCTTGTTGAAAATACAAGAGAATAAAATACAAATGAATAATTTGTGAAAGATGTTGAGTAGAAGTTACAAAAGCTTCAGTTAGAAGAGAGAGAATAGGACATATTGATTTATATGCTCCTGTAGCTCATATCTGGTATATTAAATCAGTTCCTTCTAGAATCTGATTACTTTTAGATTTATCAGTAAAGAAATTAGAACAAGTAGTTTATTTTGCTTCATACATTATAACTGATGTTTTTGAAGATAAATTAAATGAGTCACTTAAAGATCTTGAAGATAGATTTAAAGTATCAAAAGCAGAAATGCAAAAAGAGGTTCAAAAAGAGATGAATACATTGAAAATTAAAAAAGAATCAAAAGAAATAAAAGTAAAAGAATTCAATGAAAGTGAAGCTATGCTTTTAAAGAAAATTGATGATTTGACTAATGATTTTGATAATTTAAGAAATCTATTAAAAACTATAAAAGTTTGAGAAGTTATCTGAGAGCTTGATTATAGAATATTATCAGATAAATTTCCTCATGTATTTGTAGGTTGAACTTGAGCAAAATATTTAAAAATTCTTTTAGAAAGAATAGATATGATGAAGTTCATAGAAAATTCTGAAAAAGAATTAAAATCTGCTGGACAAGCAAAACAAAAGAAGATTTTACAAAAAATCAAACTAGCATCAAATTTATTAAAAAGTGGACAAAAACCAGAATGGTTTATTCTTGAAGCATTACCTATTTTGCCTCCAGATTTGAGACCAATGATTCAACTTGATGGTTGAAGATTTGCAAGTTCAGATTTAAATGATTTATATAGAAGAGTTATAAATAGAAATAGTAGATTGAAAAAACTTATAGAACTTTGAGCTCCAGAAGTAATTTTAAAAAATGAAAAAAGAATGCTTCAAGAAGCTGTGGATATGCTTATTACAGGTGATACGAGAACAAATAGATCAGGTTTTGTAACTGCAAATAAAAAGAAATTAAAATCTCTAACAGAAATACTTAAATGAAAACAAGGTCGTTTTAGACAAAACTTATTATGAAAAAGAGTTGATTATTCTGCTCGTTCAGTAATAGTTGTTTGACCTGAATTAAAAATGGATGAGTGTGGATTACCAAAAACTATTGCTTTGATATTATTTAAACCTTTTATCATTGCTAAACTTATAGATAGATGAATAGTTTATAATGTAAAACATGCTGAAAAATTTATAGAGAAATTATGAAAAGAAGTTTGGGATGCATTAGATGAAGTTATAGAATGAAAATATGTACTTCTAAATCGTGCGCCTACACTTCATAGACTTTCTATACAAGCATTTAGACCAGTTTTGATTGATTGAAAAGCTATACAATTACATCCTTTGACTTGTACTGCTTTCAATGCCGATTTCGACTGAGATCAAATGGCAGTTCATTTACCAATTACAGAAAAAGCACAATACGAAGCTAGAAATCTGATGGTTACAAGTAAAAACTTACTTAATCCATCAAATTGAGAACCTATAGTAGCACCAGCGCAAGATATGATTTTGGGATGTTACTATGTTACAACTATGGATAAAGAAGCAAAATGATCAGGAAATATTTATAGTTCTATATTTGATGTATCTTATGCATATGATGCTTGAATAATTGATATAAGATCAGCAATAAAAGTTAGAATGAATTGAGAATTAATAGAAACAAATTATTGAAGATTGTTATTTAATGAAATAGTTCCAGATGAATTATGATTTGTAAATGAAGTATTGAAAAAATGAGTTATCAAAAAACTTCTTTCTAGATGTTTTGAAGAATTATGACAAGAAGCAACTGCTATTTTAGTAGATAAAATCAAAGATTTTGGTTATAAATATGCTACTCTATCAGGACTTTCAATATCAAAAGATGATATGATAATTCCAGATAGTAAACAAAAATTACTTGAGGATGCATCTGAAAAAGTAAAATATATACAAAAGAAACATTGGAATTGATTTTTGACTGATGATGAAAAATTTACACAATCTGTAAATATTTGGGCTGAGGTAAAAAAAGTTATAGAAACTGAAATGAAAGTAAATTTCAATTTTAAAAATCATGTATTTAACTTTATAGATTCTTGAGCTAGATGAAATTGGTGAAATCTTACTCAGCTTTGTTGAATGAAATGATTAGTAGCTTCTACAACAGGTAAGACAATAGAACTTCCAATCAAATCTACATTGAAAGAGTGATTTTCTACACTAGAATACTTTATCGCAACTCATGGTTGAAGAAAAGGTAAATCTGATACTGCCCTTAAAACTGCACAATCAGGGTATCTAACAAGAAGACTTGTTGATGCTGCACAAAATATGATAGTAAAAGAAGATGATTGTAATACAATTTACTATAAAACTGTTTCTAGTCTAGATAAAAAATGAAGTTTTGATGCTTCTTTTGATGAGAGAATTTATTCTCATACTTTGGCTTCAGATGTAAAAGATACAAAATGAAAAGTGATATTAAAAACTTGAACTGTTATCGATACTCCTACATTAAAGATTATAAATGATAATCAAATTAATGAAGTAAATATAAGATCAGTTTTGACTTGTGAAACAGAATGATGAGTTTGTAAAAAATGTTATTGACTTGATTTATGAGCTAATGCTACAGTTGAGATTTGAACACCAATTTGAATCATAGCTGCACAGTCAATTTGAGAACCAGGAACACAGTTGACGATGAGAACTTTCCATAGTGGTTGAGTTGCAAAAGAAGGTTGAGATATGACTCAATGATTATCAAGAGTTGAAGAATTATTTGAAGCAAGAAACCCAAAAGTTGTAGCTGAAATATCTGATATAGAATGACTAGCAGAAGTGCAAAATACTGATAATTGAATAGTATTGAGAATTATATCTAATACTATCCAAGAAGAAGAATATTATTTTTGAGAGGATTTTGAACTTTTAGTTAAAGAATGACAAGAAGTAAAACAAAAACAACTTTTAGCAAGGTCACTTAAATCTAAACAAAAAATAGTTTCTACATATAATTGAATTGTAAAAAAAGTAGCAGGTTGAATGATTATAGTAAAAGATAAAGATAATAGAGTTTTTGAATATAAATTTGAAATATGAAGAAATATCTTGATAAATAATTGAGATAAAGTAAAAAAATGACAAAAACTTGTTGATTGATATGCTAATATAACTAGAATAATGAATGTTGCTTGAGTAATGGCGGCAGAACAATATATAGTTAATGAAATAAAATCTATTTATTCTTCTCAATGACAAACTGTAAATTCTAAGCATATAGAGCTTATTGTTAGACAAATGTTCTCTAGAGTTAGAGTACTGGATAAATGAGATACAGAATTCTATCCTTGAGATATAGTTGATATAATCAAGTTTAAAAAAGCTAATGATTCTTTGATGGCTGAATGAAAAAAATCTAGTATATGAGAAAGATTGCTTTTAGGTATAACTAAGATTTCACTATATACTGATAGTTGGTTATCAGCAGCATCTTTCCAAGAAACTGTTAGAGTGCTTGTAGAATGATCAGTAAGTGGTAGAATAGATAAATTACAAGAATTAAAAGAAAATGTAATTATAGGTAGATTGATTCCAGCTTGAAAACAATATAGAAAACTAAGATGAATGTCTATAGAATGAGATGATATAGAAGATAATTATTTTGGTAATGAAGATGATTCAATTGATTTGTCTATACAACATATAAAAGAAGTAGAAAAAGAGATGGTTTGAGAAAGTGATTTCTAGAAAAAACTGTTTTTTTAGAGTATTTAGTGTAAAGCTAAATACTCTTTTTTTTTATTTACCCAAATAATTGAATTATAAAAACATTGTAAAATAACATTGTCAAGCCAAAATACAAAAAATATTTGATAAAACCAAATATAAACCTAAAATTTTATTACTTAGAAAATAAAAAAACAAAGTATGTCTACAACAAGTTACAACAAGTTACAACAAGTTACAACAAGTTAGTAGACAATGGATTAAAATCTTTAAAAACAAGAGGATTATTTTTTGTGTTTCATATGTATATGAAATGTGAAAAATAGTCCTTTTTTGGTTCTTTAAAATACTCTTTACTTTTGGTTCCAAAAGTAAAACAAAAGAATTTAAGGGATTTCATCCCCTTAAAAATCCCTGAATCGTTGCATAGTTTATGTACATATAACAAATTTAGTTTAAATTTAAGTTTGTGTTTTACCTTACAATTGCCACTTAGAAAAAAAAGAAAAAAACAAACAAAAAATATTTTATTAACTAACAATAACCTATGAAAAATAATAATACCAACTGTCATTGCGAGAGTAACGAAGCAATCCAGAAATCGTGAAATAACATAGTGAATGGATTGCTTCATAAAAATTCGCAATGACAGTATACTAATAAAAAGTCCGGACTTAATCCACATAACAAAGCCTTCACTCTAGTAGAACTCATCGTAGTAATCACAATACTAGCTATACTATGAACAATAGCCTTTATCTCATTCCAATGATACTCATCAAATGCTAGAGACTGAGTAAGAACAGCAGATATGAATAATATAAATAAATGACTTGCACTATTTCAATTAAAATGATGAATATACCCAAAACCAGATAATTCAGTAACAATCTCAGCTAGTTGAACACTAATATGATATGAGTGAACAGTATGAGATAATGTATCAAGAATAATAAATACAAATAAAATAATCCTAGATCCACTAGATAATACATCATATGTCTACTATACAAATGCAACAAACACAACATACCAATTACTATGATACCTAGAATGAAATTCATTGACACTAAATAATCTAATAAATACTACATACGCAGCTGACTATACAAAAAGATACCCAAAAGTATTATGAAATAACCTATGAATACTGCTAGATACTTCCAATAATCCAATAACAACAAATATAGATTTATTTTGAAGCCAAAGCTGAGTAACATATAATTCATACATATCAAATACAACAATAAAAACACTAAGCTGAGTAGAACTATGATGACCACTAATAACACTATCAAAAAGTCTAAACTTTGAATCACCAACAACTTGTCAAGAATGATTTATCAAAGTACCATGAAATGAAGAATTTATGCAACCTGGATTTTGCGTAATGAAATATGAAGCAAGTTATATTACTTTAAATACTTGAGCTACTTTACCAGATTGGGAAACAGATGATTATAGTGCTTCAAAAATAGATATAGTATCAAAAGCTTGATGATATTCTATAGCACAAATAACACAAACCCAAGCAATAGCTTCATGTAAATTATTATGAGAATGATATCATTTAATAACAAATAATGAATGGATGAC
>DHWA01000045.1:10730-10944 GCA_002412935.1 Patescibacteria group bacterium UBA5194
TTGGTGAGAATGGTCTAGTACAACACAAGTATATAGAAATTTATATTGACCATCAATTTGAATAGATGCAAATAATGGTATATGAAGGATATATCAAGCAGATTGAACAGTTTTCATTCGTGGGGCTTCTGCTGGTAGTGCTTCTTATGCTGGAGTGTTTACGATGGACTTGGATCGGCCTTCTGGTTTTCAGTATCGTCATGTGGGCTTCCGT
>DHWA01000046.1 GCA_002412935.1 Patescibacteria group bacterium UBA5194
TGTCATTCCGGACTTGATCCGGAATCTCTAGCAAGATAAAACATAATTAAAAACAAAACCACTTAATACTTAATACCTACAAATGATTTACAACAACTTTTCGAATTGCCATACGAAAGTACTTATTAATACTGAAAACAAAATAAAAGAAATCTGATTAAAAGATTTAAGAGTTGAAGATGTTTTTTTAGAAGTTTTAAATATATGAGAAAACTGAATAAAAGAAATTTTTAATTTATATGGTATAAATGAAAAATTGGCTTTAGAAATAATAAATAAATGAATATTTAACGAAAAAATTGATGCAAGAAAATGAATCTATTCATGACTTAATAAAAATTTTAAAGATATAATACTATGAAGTGTAAAAATAGCTGCTTCATTCTCAAAAGAAAAAGCAAGTTTAGAAGATCTACTTCTATCTATGCTTAAAAATGATGTTTGGTTATCTAAATTATTAGACTATGTATGAATAAATCCTAGTGATTTAGAACAAAATCTAGAAGATCTAAACAAGATTTGAAGTATAGATTGACTTGCAAAATGAAATATCATAAATTGAAGTATAGAAGACTGAATGAATAAACTTATTTGAGCTATTACTGAAAATCTATTTATATGAATGGAAGATGTAGAAACTCCTTTTGATAACAATAAAAATCCTAATACTGATAAATCAAAAAAAGAATCTGAAACTCCTGCACTAGATTTTTTCTCTACAGACTTAACAGCTGAAGCCCGTGCGGGAAAACTTGATAGAGTTATATGAAGAGCTGATGAGATCGAGAGACTTATTGCAATACTAAACAGAAAAACAAAAAATAATCCTTGTCTTGTTTGAGATCCTTGAGTTGGTAAAACTGCCGTTATAGAATGATTAGCAACAAGAATTGTAAATTGAGATGTTCCCTTCTCAATGAAAGATAAAAAAATATTTGCACTAGATATGTCTATGCTTGTTGCTTGAACAAAATATAGATGAGAATTTGAAGCTCGTATAAAACAAATTATAGAAGAAGCTTCAAAAGTAGAAAATGAAGTGATTTTATTTATAGATGAAATACACACTATAATTTGAGCTTGATCAGGAGAATGAACTCTAGATGCTTCAAATATACTTAAACCAGCAATGTGAAGATGAAAAATCAGAGTTATATGAGCTACAACTTTAACAGAATATCAAAAATATATAGAAAAAGACTCAGCATTAGAAAGGAGATTCCAAAAAATCAATGTACTAGAACCTTCAAGAGAAATAGCTTTAGAAATAATAAGCTGATTAAAAGATGTATTTGAAGAATACCATAATCTAAATATATTACCTGGAGCAGTTGAGGAATCTGTAAACCTATCTATGAGATATATAACTGATAGATACTTGCCAGATAAAGCTATTGATCTGATTGATGAAGCTTGTAGTCTAAAAAGTATGAAATACAATATAGATGAAGAAGAAATCGTTAAATTAAAAGAAAAAGTTGCAGAATTACAAAAAAAGATTGAACAAGCAGTAGTAAACAGTCAATATAAAAAAGCCGTATGATTAAAACAAGAACAAAAAGACTTAGAAGAAAAAATCCAAACACTAAAAAGAAAATTTAGTATTCCTAAAGAAAAAAGATTAAATGTAGATGCTAGCGATATACAAAGAGTATTAAGTATAGCAACTTGAATACCAACAGAAAATCTTAGTTCAAAAGAAATAGAAAAACTTAAATTACTACCTAGTAATTTAAAATCAAAAATTATATGACAGGATGATGCAATTGATTCAATTATAAAATCAATTATGAGAAGCAAAGCTTGAATTTGAAATCCAAATAGGCCACTTTGAAGCTTTTTATTTCTATGACCTACATGAGTTTGAAAAACTGAACTTGTTAAAATCTTATCTAAAGAATTTTATTGAAATGAAACAAGTCTAATAAAAATTGATATGAGTGAATACTCAGATAAGACAAGTGCAAATAAACTTATATGAGCTTCAGCATGATATGTATGATATGAAGAATGATGACTATTAACAGAAAAAGTAAGAAAAAAACCATACAGCATAGTACTTTTTGATGAAATAGAAAAATGAGATTTAGAAGTCTATAATTTACTTCTACAAATTTTAGAAGATTGAATATTGACTGATAATAAATGAAGAAAAATAAATTTCAAAAACACTATTATAGTGATGACAAGTAATATTTGACAAGATGAATTCAAAGAAAAAGCAAGTATGATTTGATTTAATATAAGTGATACTGAGGAAGAAAAAGTTATGCAAGATTTTGACAAAGCTCGTGAAAAAATAGTATGAAATTTATCTGAATATTTTCCAACAGAATTTATAAATAGAATTGATAAAATTGTTGTTTTTAATCCCCTTGATAAAGATAAAATCAAAAAAATTGTTAAATTACAATTAGATGAATTAGCAAAAAGACTCAAATCAAAAGATATTGATCTAGTATATGATATAAAAATAATAAATAGTATTACTAAAAAAGTATATAATCCAGAATTCTGAGCTAGAGAAGTAAGAAGATTTATAATAAATAATATAGAAGATCAAATTGCTGAGATACTTATTTGATGAACTAAAAAAACAGATATTTTTGAATTAATTGTTGAAAAAGACAAAATAATTGTAAAAAATAAATAACTCTTTTTGCATTTTTTCTTGATAAAAGTAAAAACTTAAATATTATAGATAAAATAAACATTTAAAGTCATAAAAAATGAGAAAAAATAAATTATCCATTTTTACATTATATCTCTTTTTTCTTTTATCATTTTTCTTTCATCTAATAAAAGTAGATGCTTTTTTAGATGAAGATTCTTGACTTGATTTATATAACAATATTGAGTCTGGAATAAATGATTTGGAACTAAAATATTATGAATCAAATATAACAAATTGATGAGAATTAACTATAGCAGAAAGAATTACTATTATGGCTTGAGTTCCATGTATAGATGAATCTATTACCATGGAAGACTTCAATAAAATTGCATCTTGAGATACTCTTACATTATCAAATTTAATACTTGCTGATTGTAAAGATGATAATTGAGAAAAAATAGATATAAACCTTATAAATAATTTAATTAATGTAATAATTAAATTAAGTAAAGAATCTAAAGCAAATGCTGAAGAAAAAACTAAAATTACTTACAATATTGCTAGATTAGGATTATATAGTGATTGAAATACTGATAATTCACCATATGATATAATAAAAGATCTAGAAGATATAAATTGAATAATTTTCTCACTTACAGATGATACAAAATATAAATGAACAGATACAATAAGATTAAGTAATTTTTTCTCATCACTCAATACTGCTTCACCTACTAATACTTCAACTACTACTTCAACTAATACTGCTTCACCTATTAATACTTCAACTACTACGGACTGATATACTTGTATTGATAGTTCAAGTAATAATTTAAGTTGATTAAATAATTCTACATTAGAAACATTACTAAGTAATATAGAAGATAATTGAACATCTACTTACAATTCTTCATCATGAGTTACTCAAATATGAAACAATAATAATGGTTGAACAACTGCTTCCTATCCTAAAATATGAGGGGATTTAATAGAAATAAATTCTCCAGATATCAATGAAGATAGTTCAAATTGTAGTGATTTCTTCTGTATAAAAATATTATATTCAAAATATGAACAAGACTTATTTTGATGATGAAAAAGTAAAGATAAAAGTATAGAATGACTCATTAAAAATTCAAATAATCATTTATATAAATATACTAATACTTCTTTGATACAACATCAAATTACAATAGATAATTGGGAGTTATCTATAAAAAACCTTAAACTTAAAGATATTTTTAATCAAAATTTTATAGTACAGTCAAGAAATATACCTATAATGAATGTAGATAAGAATAATGCTAAAGAAAAAACGAAAAAAGAAAATTCTCCTTTTTGATATAAAAGTCTTTTAGAATATTATTATAAACTTTATTGACTTGACGCTGATAGAGCTAATAGTATAGATGATTTCGATAAAAAATTACCTGAAACTATTTCTATAAATGATTCATTATGATTATGAATATTCAATGCAACTGAAAGATATGACTCTTCATCTACTCATTCTGCAGAAAATAAAGAAGATGAATCATTTCTTAATAAACTTTTAACAACAAAACAAAGAAGTGACAATATTAGTTGATTATATTGATTATTTATAGAATTAGAAAGTTTTACAAATTCATTTGAACAATATGTTAAATGAGTTAATTTACAAGTAGTATCTATGGCAAAAAAAGCTTCTTGGTAATAATATTTATTAATATTTATTTAATTTCTATTACTTTAAATGAAAAATTTTTTTTTAATTATCTTTATACTTTTGATTATTATAGAATCTTCTTATGCAAGTGATGATTGCTCTTCTTCATGTACCATAAAAGATGCTCCTGCTGAAATATTACAGAAATTTATAGAAAATCAAAGAACTGTTTTGAGTAATATAGCAAATGCTGTATCATGAAAAAAAGATACTACAGATTTAAAAACACTAGAAGCAAATTTTACACAATCAATTAATAATATAATAAGTTTTGATAATTATTTTGAAAGTTTTAATTATATATTTTTAGAATTAACAACAACTGTTCCTGTTGAAATTAGAAGAGATAAAACAAAAATCGAAAATGAATTAACAAATGTACAAAATCAAATAGAAAGAAGTATTAAAAGAAGATATTCATGAGTACAAATAACTAAAGATCAAGTATGTAATGGAATTGATAAAAAGGATAATTGTAATCTAACCTGAAGTGTATTAAGTGTATTAACTGAACTATCAAAAAATAATTCAAATATACTTTCTCTATATGAAAATAGTATATTATGACAAAATACTAAAAAAGTAGATTTTATAATCGTTCCAAGTACTTTTTATGAAGATATGATAGTATCATACAATAAAAATACTTTAATGGACTGTTCAATGTGCGAATGATGATTTTTTAAAAAATTATCAGACAGTATAAAAGCAATATCTGAAAATATCAAATATACCTGAAAAGCTACAAAGTATTGGATAGATGCTTGGAGTTTATTAACATGAGATGTAAAAGAATCAGACTTAAGAAAATTAGAAAAAGATTTATTGATAAAAGAATTAGCTCGTCAATGATTAACAAGAGAACAGTCTGCAATTATTCTAGAAAATCTAAGAAAATTTAATGATAAATGATGATTTTCAACAGAAAATAATTTCCTAGTTAATTCAATAAATTCTTGAAATAGTTTTGTTGTAAAATTTATAAATTTTTTCGATGATGTACTTATTGCTATTCAAAATAATTCTGAAAATAAAAACAAAGATACTATAGAAATAAATGATTTACCTGCAGAAATAGATAAAAAAGATGCAACATTAACTTTATATAAAGAAATGCAAAAAGTATATGAAAATCTAAATAATGCTGCCTGAATACAATCTATGATTGATGAAAAATCTATTGATAAATTAGTAAGAATTCATGCAACTTTAGCAAAACTTATATCAAATCTAGAAAAAACAGTAGAACCAGCTCAAAAAGTTTGTAATGATCAATGTTGATGAGTTTGAAATTGTATGGATTACTAATTTTTGAATATTAAGGAAATACTAAAAAACTAACATTATAATTTTACCTAATACTTATTACTTACCAATTATAAATGATAATAAATAAAAAAGAATTAGACCAATTGAAAAAAAATGCACAAATTCACCAAATAATTATTGATGAAATAAAAAAAATAGCATTGCCATGAGTTAGCACTTTAACTATTGATAATTTATGTTGAGAAATATGCCAAAAACACTGATATTTAGCATGATTTAAATGAGTTTATAATTTCCCTGCAAATATGTGTATAAGTATAAATGATGTAGTTGTTCATTGAGTTCCTAATAAAAATATTATTTTACAAGATTGAGATTTAGTTAAATTTGATTTATGAGTAAAAGATAAAAATATATGAATAAATACTGATTCTGCATTTGCTATGATTATATGAGATTGACCTAAAAATAAGGAAATAGAAAGATTTGTAAAAGTAAATAAAGATGCATTATATAAGTGAATTGATCAATGTATAATATGAAATAGAGTTTGAGATATATGATTTGCTATACAAAAATATGTTGAATCTGCTTGATTTCATATAGTTCGTGATCTAACTTGACATTGACTTTGATATAAATTACACGAAAAACCATATATATATAATTATGGTAAACCTTGAACTTGAGAAAGATTAAAAGAAGGTATGTTAATTGCCATAGAACCAATTATATGATTTAGTAGCTGAAAAATAACAGATAAATGATGATTTGAGTATTATATAGCTGATTGAAGTTTATGATGCCAATTTGAACATACTGTTTTAATAACAGAAAAATGACCTGAAATAATTATATAACAAAAAAAAAATCTGAAAAAACTGTCATTCTGAGCGATTAGCGAAGAATCCCTTAAGCAATGTTTAGTGCATTTATTCAATTTAAAGGGATCCTTCGTAAAAACTCAGGATGACAAAAAATATTAGTTTATCAATGTTTACTTAATCAAAAAATCTCTTGAAATTCAAGAGATTTTTTGAGTTTAAGCATTTTTAATTATCTTATCTATAAGTCCATAAGCCAAGGCTTCCTCAGCTGTCATAAAATTATCTCTATCACAATCTTTTTCTACTTGCTCAACTGATTTTCAAGTATGTTTAGCAAGTATCTTGTATAATCTATCTCATGTTTTTATTATATGTTCTGCTGCTATTCTTATATCAACAGCTTGTCATTCAGCTCATCCAAGAGGTTGATGAATCATAATTTCACTATGAGGAAGTGCAAATCTCTTTCATTTTTCTCATCAAGCAAGGATTATAGATCACATAGAAGCCGATAATCAAATAGAAACTGTATGAATTGGACATTTTACATATTGCATAACATCATAGATAGCAAGTCAAGCTGTGACATGTCAACCTGGACTATTTATATATATCGTAATTGGTAGTTTTGGATCAACTTTTTCAAGAAACAATAATTGAGCAATAACTGTATTTGCTACAATATTATCTATAGCATCTCAAAGAAATACAACTCTATCTTCTAATAATCTAGAATAAATATCATAAACTCTTTCTCAAGATGGAGTCTTATCTATAACTGTCGGTATTAAAGTATTTGTTACTGGAAATATTTTTCTTGCCATTTTTAAAGTATTAAATAATATTAATTTTTAGTATTCTATAATATTTTATCATATATATATTTTTTATCAAATTTAATAAGTTTTATTGTATTGACAGTATTATAAAAATTTGATTTATAAAGTTTAAGGACTTATGTTTGATTAACAAAATATTTTAGGCTATTTTTTACTAGCTAACTGCCCACAAGCTGCATCTATATCATCTCACATAGTTGTTCTAATAGTTGATGGAACTCCATATTTTTCAAGTATATCTTGAAATTTTTCAATTATAAATCTAGGAGTTGACTTATAGCTTATGGAAGCTCATTCTCATGAATTATAAGGAATAAAATTGACATGTGCTAATTTCCCTTTTAAGAGTTCTCATAATTCTGAAGCTAATTTTATATTGTCATTAACTCAATTTATCATTATATACTCATAAAAAATCCTCTTATTTGTTTTAGCTACATATTCATCAAGTGATTTCATCAATTTATCTAAACTATAAGTTTGATCCACAGGCATTATAGATTTTCTTATCTCATCATTTGGAGCATGTAAACTTATAGCTAAACTAGTTTGAGGAAAATCATCCCCAAATTTATTGATCCCTGGAATTATTCCACAAGTTGAAACTGTTACTCTCCTATTTGCTAGATTTAATTTCTTTTGATTACAAATAATTTCGATAGATTTTTTTACATTATCATAATTCAAAAATGGCTCTCACATACCCATATAAACCACATTCCTAAGTATAGTTCATTCTTTAGTTAATAACTCTGCAGCATAATAAACTTGTTCAACTATTTCATAAAATTCTAGATTTCTTTTTAATCCCATTTTTCAAGTAGCACAAAAACTACAAGCCATAGGACACCCAGCTTGACTAGAAACACATAAAGTATTTCTTCAAGTTAAGTGTCTCATAATTACAGCCTCAATAAATAAACCATCTTGAGTTTTAAAAAGAATCTTGGTTGTTTGACCATTATCTGAAGTAACTATATTATCAGCAACAAGAGAATAATAAAAAAAATCTTGAGTCAAAAATTGTCTTAGATCTTTTGGAATAGTTTGAATATCTGAAAAATCAGATACAAAATTCTTATAAATAGCATTTTCTATTTGTGCATACCTAAATGGAGGAAATTTGTTTTGTTTTAAAAAATCTTTCACAAGAATTTCATCATGAATCGAATTCATAAATAATAATTAATAATTAACATACCTTATTTTAAAAAAAATTTTGAAAAAAGAAAGTTTAATATAAAATAAGTTTAATATATTTATTTAATCATACTTCATATGAGATCTACAAAATCATGAACTACCATAATTGAAGCTATGATTGCTATGTTTATAGTTATAGTATGAATAATATGAGTTTTTACTATATATACAAAATCTCAGAAATTAGCTACTTCTACAGAAAATAGAATAAAAGCAATTTCTATAGCTAGGGAATGAATTGAGGCTATGCAAAATATAAGAGATACTAATTGGATATTGTTTTGAGCAGATCCACAAAACTGTTGGAATGTACAAGATTATAATATTTGATGTTTATGAGATAATTTAGGAAATAACAAAATTACTCCATGAGATTATAAAATATATAAAGATATAGATAATAGATGGAAATTAATATCTGGTAATGTTGCATCATCATTAGATTATAGTTCTTGAGCCTATAGAACCGATTATGAAGTAAAATTAGATCCGAATTGATTATATACTCAAAGTTGATGAACTTGATTAATACCTATTTTTACTAGAAAAATCAATATAAGTTATCCTGAAGATACTAATTCAGACTTAGCTTTTAATCGTTTAGATGAAAAAATGCTTGTAAAATCTATAGTTTCTTGGGCTGATAATTCAAAAATATGATTTTATACAGTAAATTTAGAAAATCTGCTTACAAATTGGAAGAAAGATGATTAATTATTTCAATTTAAGATATTTGATGATTTACTAAGAGTATCAGCTATAGTTGAATCAATTTCATCTCATTTTGAATCATTAATTATATTATGTACAAATTTTTCAATTACTCAATCTCATTTATTTGTAAATAAAATCTCATTCTGTGTTAATCATACGTTTTCAATTTGTTTAAATGTAATTCACCAATTTTTACGAAAAAAACTTAATGGACCAACTCACTCAAATAATTTATTTACCCTTGCTGAATCCGCTTGTCATGCTTCAGCTAATCAAGCAAATATATTTTTTAAATAATACCTTAACCAGATTTTTTTATCATTTTCGTTTGAATAAGTTCTTTTCTGTATAGCAAGTATTTCTTTTTTTATTTCTTGAGTCATTGGAGTTCATCAAGTTTTAAAAGTAAGTGTACCTGATGAATGTGGTTGTAATGTCTCTTTTATAATTTTTGCAGACATACCCGAAAGTCCTCTTCCTTTAAAACTATCTCACATATAACTATCTTTTATCTCTATATTATCAATATAAGCAACCTGAGTATTAAAATAATCTTTCAAAATTTCTCAATCCTCTCATGGTTTTTCTTTCTCAGTTATAAGAATACTATTTAACTCAGAATCATCTCACCGTTCTCAATCAGCTAACATATACATTGCATTTGTAAGAACAGTTGAATATAATTTTCAATTTGTTCATTTAGCTTTTTGAAAAAACTCCATAGCTTTTAAAACCCTTTTTCTTTCACTTACATTTCATGATTCAAAATCTTGATATAATTCTTCTGCTTTATCTCATATATCTGGATATAAGTTAGGTTTTTTTTGTTGTATTTTTTTTGACAAAACCCTTATTGTTTTCATTGCTAGTTTTATATCCTTTGGATATGAGATAAATCTAGCAAATGGTATACACCTACCTTCTTCTACCATTCATTTTATCTCTTTATTTAAATCTTCAGGTACAGTTAATGCTAATCAACTATAAATTAAAATCATAGGTATAGTATTCATTGTTCCCATATCATCTCATCTATCAACAAGTTTTTTTAACCATCATGCAGCATTAGCTGGAGACCCAGCCTTAATTTCATCTATTCATTTTAATAATATATCTTGTGGATTTCTTGTATCATTTCATTTTTTAAATCAATCTTCTATTTCATCTACTATTCAAGCTTTTTTCAACTTTTCTACTTCTTTATGAAGCCTAGATCTTCTATGTATTCAGTTATATCAAACAGAACATTGTTTTTTCATAAGTTTCCATACAAGTTCCTCTTCAGTGAAATTTCTAGTTCTTCATGTACCATCTACATCTCTTTCACAATCAGCTTTTACCTCTTGATATAAAGAATCTTTCGTAACATCTCACCGATTTCATGACAAAGCTTTATACCATAAAAATTCTCATTTTTTTGAATTTAATGGAGAATGATCATAATTTTTATTGTATAAATTTCAATATTTTTCAAGCATAAAAATCAATGCAGCTTCTTTTTTATATTCTTCAGTATTACTATAATTCAACCGTCTATAAATTAGACTAATAGCATCAGGAGTATCAATAGCTTTCAATCTAGATACAGCTTCATCCATATGTTTTTTTTCTGCAGTTTCAACTCTTGATTTCAATTCAAGCCTAACTTCAACTGGCATAAATTTTCACCAAGTTGCAAGTGCAACTTTAGCTTGATGTTCTTCATTACCTGACTTTAAATGTTCTGTAAATTCTTTAAATCACATTTTTACTCATCCAATTATTTCAGAAACAGATTTGTTTGATAAATACCATTTAAAAAATCACCATTTTGGTTTATCTCATGCTTTTACAGAATTTACTTTTTCTTCTTTATCTTTTTCTTTTGTCTCTGGTTTTAAAGAATATTTTTTTATATAATTTTCTAAACATGCTACAGTTACATAATCCTCAGTATTAAATTCATAATATTCTTGTTCTATATCTTTTGTTGTTTTTTTATCTATACCTATTTTTTGTTTTTTGATTTTTCAAAAAGATACTTTTACCATTTGATTTCCTCATAAATTTGAGATTTCTCATATTTTTACCACATTGTCAGCATTTCCAGAAGATGATTTATCTTGTACTAAATAATTGTATGTAGCTTTATTTTTTTCATTTTTACTTACAATTTTATTTTCATATATTTTAAAATCTGACCAAGTAGAACGTAATTTAGAATCTTTTGAAACAATATCTGGTAAAGATGAAAATAAAGTATTATTTGAAATTCTTTCTGTATTTCAAGCTTTAAATATTTGAAAAAATTGTTCGTAACTCCCCTCTTCTACTTCTCAGAAAGCAGAATGAATCTGAATTGTTTTTGAGATTTTATTTATATTATTTATTGTATATATTTGAAACTCTTCATTTTCTCATCAAGTTACTTTAAAACTTACTCATTCTCAAAATCTAAATTCTTTTCATTTTGGATCAAGTTCATCAATTTTAGAAGTAAGCATAAAAAGATTTAGATCATCTTTTATATCTAGATCAATAACATCTACTAATTCTCATGATATTTTTTCTTTTATTTCTTTAAGTCTCTTATATTCTTCATCTTTTTCTAATTCTTCTTGAGTCTTTCATTCAGATACTTTTTTAATTTTATCATTAATATGCTCTTGATACTTTGTAAGTTCAACCTTTGATGGTTCTCATAAAGTATCACTTGTTTCTACTATTTTTCAAGAGTCTATATTTTCTTTTAATTCACTTGGTGTAAGTACATCAAAATTACTAATATTATCAGATTCCAATAAATCCAATAAAGAACTGTAATACATATCTTTACTTACTACAGAATTGGATGCATTATATCTTCAATCCGATTCAGAACTTCATACATAAAAACTTCTATCTTTTCAAATAAACTTTCAATCATCTCAAAAAGAAATAATTTCAATAAAATTATCAAAATTTAAATTACTTTGTTTTGTAGTGATTTTTAGAATAGCTCAAGCTTGTAACTTTTTAATTACTTCTTCACTATTTTTAATTTTACTTCTAATCTTCCCTTCCATTAACTTCTTTTTGAAAACATCAACAGTTTGAACTTTAGAGAGTATTTTTTCTTTGATTTCTTCTGTAGTTTTATTGAATGATTCTGTTACTTTTTGAATAAATCATTCACTTCATTGTAATTTATCAATATGATCATCTATAAAAGAATCTGTATATATAGATATATCTTTAAGTGATAAATCTCACAAGATTGTTGTAAATTCAGAATTATCATTTTCTATATTTTGTGCATTATTTTTCTTTTTCAAGAACTTGATAAGTTCAGTTTTTTTTATATTATCAGCTTGTTCTTTGGTAATTATATCTAAATTAAGTAATTCTTGTAGTGATGTAACTGGTAAAAATATTTTTAAAAATAACTTTTTTTGTTCATTATTAAAAATACCACAGGAAAATAATGTTTGTATATCAATTGTATCCACACTTTCTCATAATTTTATTTTGTTTATAATTCATACAAGTTCAACCAATACAGAATCTATATCTCAACTTATATTTTTATTTTTCAATATTGTTTTTAAATCTTCTGTAGTTTTAAAGGAAAAATCCTTAAATATTTTTTCTATTTCTTTTAATTTATCTGGTTTATCATTTATACTTTTTGAATTTTGTCTTACAAATAAGTATAACTCTTCTGGACTATAGATACATTTATCTAATTTTTCAGAATCAATTTTATTTATAGAATCTTCTACATTTGTTCTTCATACCTGATTTAAATTAGAGTATTTTTCTTGTATAATACCTTTTAATTTTTCTTGTTTATTTTCATATATAAATCAAATTCTATTAATTTCAGATGAAAAATTGTCTTCAAATAATTGATCTCTTTGTTCTTGAGTAAGCGTTAATAATTTTTTTAAATCTTCTCAAGACAAACTCTTTCTAAAATCTCTTAGAAATTCACTGCTTTTATATCAATCCTTTTTAAATTTATTATAAAATTCAACATCTTTAACAGCATTTGAATTATCATCTCAAGATATTTTTTTTCTTGCATATCTTCTAGATAATTCTTTATAATAAGAAAAATCATCCTTTGAAACACTATTTGGAATCTCATTTTGTTCTTGAATTGGTGTTGGAATATCTGCACTAATATCTGATGGAGTTGGCATATTTGATGTATTCATAATAATATTATTATAGATAAATATCTAAACTTACATTATTATACACTATTTTTAACAAAAAAAACAATTTTTGACACTGTTTTTTTCTAAATTACTTTCTTTATTTCACCATAATTAAAACCTTTTCTTATTAATTTCTCAATTATCTTGTTTTTTTCAGTTCCTGAAAATGATTTTGTATGATTTGAAGTGAGATTTTGATATTCTTTTTTTATATTTTCAAGTTCATCTTCTTTTGTATAAATCTGATCTAAACTTTCATTAATTAAATCCTTATCTTGTTTTCTCTCAAACAATTTTTGAAAAATATAATTCCTGCTTTTTCACTTATTTTTATAATCCAGAATCTTTCTTTTTATGTAATCAGCATCAAGTAAAGTCTCATCTAAATTATAATTATTTTCAAGTATTTTCTCATACTCTTCCTTTTCAAATCATTTTTCAAAAAGTTTTGATTTTATATAAGATAGATTTTTATTTCTGGTAATATAAACTCTTATTTTGCTTTCAATTACCAGTTTTTCTACTATTATATTTTCCATACTATCAATTATTTCCTTAACAATTTTTTCATCTCATCATGATTTTTTGAGAAGTTTTTCTCTAAACTTTTTTATAGATGGGTAGTATCTAAGGTAGTAATTTAATGCATAATTTCTGAGGTATTCGAAGTGCATAGTAATTTAATTAATTATTCCTTTATCATATTTTGCATTAAATTCTCAATTTTCTCTTATTCATTTAACTTGTAAATCTAATAAGTCCATATAATCTCTAAATTGTTGTGTTAACACAATTTTTTTTCATTGTATATTATATTTTTCACCAAAAGATTGTTTATTTACATTTTCTTGTTCACATATTCAATCACAAGATCAATTATTTTTTCAACAATTAACACATTTTTGAGTATCAATAGAACTCAAACCTATTTTTAACATAAATATACAATTAATATGTAAATTGTAATTTGAAGTG
>DHWA01000031.1 GCA_002412935.1 Patescibacteria group bacterium UBA5194
TGCACTTGATGTTACAATCTGCAATTACATCTCTTTATTAATTATAAGTCATATTTTTAATTATGTCAATATAATTTTTACTTAATATTTTTTATAAAAAAAATATTAAGTAAAATAGCTTCATTATTTTTACTCCTTTTATTTTATTATGAAAAAACTGATTTTACTTATTATTGTTTTGTTGCCGATTTATTTTGTATATTCTTATAATAATTTTACAAATACTATTTTGACTAAAGATGAACAAATCCTAGAAATCAAAAAATGAGAAAATTATTATTCATTGGCTTCAAAATTTGATTTAGACTCTAATTACCTAAAAGTTTATCTAAAATTAAATCCACCAAACAAAGACTTACAAGCATGAAATTTTAAACTTAAAAGTTGATTAAATATAACTCAAGTTATAGAGTCCCTAAAAAATCCTATAACAAAAGATTTACTAGTAACTATACTAGAGTGATGGAATATTTATGATATAGATAATAAATTATCAAAAAATAATTATATACAAAGCTGAGATTTAATAACATTAAATAAAGAAAAATTAGATCAATTTAAAAAAGAATTTGTGTTTTTAAATAATGCTGAAACTCTAGAGTGATTTTTATATCCTGATACTTACAGTATAAATCCTAATAATTTCATTCTTGAAGACTTTATAAAAACTATGCTTGATAATTTTAATACAAAAGTTATAAAAGAATTAGATATAAACCCAAATGATTTTGAATTACAAAATAATTTAATTCTAGCTTCAATCGTTGAAAAAGAAGAAAAAAGTATAAAAGAAAAAACTACTGTTGCTTGAGTATTAAAAAAGAGACTCAAAGAAAATTGGTTTATATGAGCTGATGCAACTGTATGTTATCCTTATGAATTTACATTTGATGAATGTACTCCAAAATTTATCTGAAATCATATCCAAGATAAAAATGATTATAATACAAGAACAAAGCTTGGGCTTCCTAAAACTCCAATATGTAATCCATCAGCTGATAGTATATATGCCGTTTACAATGCTAAAGATACTCCTTATTATTATTATCTTCACGATGAAAACTGACAGATTCATTATGCTAAAACAAATGAAGAACATGTAGCAAATAAGATGTTGTATATAAAGTAAAGGAGAAAATTTAGTTAGTACACCTATACTATACTCGGATAGGATTTTTGTCATCCTGAATGCAATGAAGGATCCCTTAAACAATATTTATTTCACATTTCAAGTTCAAGGGATTCTTCGCTAATCGCTCAGAATGACAACATAGTACATTTTTCTTTTACTTTTTCCTATATTCTTTATTCTTATCCTATGTCAATTTTCTGAAAAATATTATCATTAAAACACAAGTTTGAGAAACCTTTTCAGACTTTGAATAATATATATATTTCTAAAAATGCTATCTTAAATAATTTTGATATTTTTCAAAGTATGTATCCAAATTATGAGATTTTTCCAGTATTGAAATCAAATGCATACTGACATTGAATAAAAGAAATTGCAACAATTCTCAAACAAAGGAAAATAACTTATATTGTAGTTGATAGTTATTTTGAAGCTTTAAAAATACAAGAAATAAATGATACAAAAGTACTGCTTATAGGTTATACCCTAATAGAAAATCTCAAATATATTAATTTCAAAAATATTTCACTAGTAGTTTATGATATCGAAACTTTAAAGGAATTAACAAAGATTTGAAAAAAAGTAAATATTCATATCAAGATTGATTCATGAATGCATAGACAATGAATTTATGTTGAAGAATTACCTAAACTACTTGGTTTAATAAAAAGTAATAAAAATATCAATCTAGAATGAGTTTGTTCTCATCTTGCTGATGCCGATTGAATAGATGATTCTTATTCATTACAACAAGAAGAAACTTTCAAAAAATGAATTGAAATAATAAAAAGTTATTGATTTTCACCAAAATATATTCATCTAAGTAATTCTGCTTGATCTGCAAAATTATTTTGAAAAAATTATTGTAATTCTATTAGGCTTTGAATTGGTTTATATTGAGTAAATCCACTAGATGAAACAGATAAAAATTATGTAAAACTATCTCACCTTGAATTAGCTTTATCATTTAATTCAACTCTTATTCTAAAAAAATCACTTAAAAAGTGAGAAAAAGTAAGTTATAACTGAACTTTTACAGCAAAAGATGATATGACTATTTGAATAATACCAGTTTGATATTATGAATGATTATCAAGAAAATTATCAAATAATTTTGAGTTTTATTACAAAGATTCTCCATTAAAAATCTTATGAAGAATTTGTATGAATTTAATAGTTATTGATTTAACTTGAGTAGATATAAATGTATGAGATAAAATAGAGATAATCTCAAATTCACAAGATAAATCAAACAATATCTATAATCTAGCTGAAAAATCTGAAACTATAACTTATGAGTGTCTTACGAGATTATCTGAAAGTGTGAGGAGAGAAGTAGTCAAGTAATTTTATTTAACTATCCTAAGATTCTTTACCCCATTTTTCACAAATTCTTGATCATAAAATTCTGCTAAAGTTTCTAGTTCTTTTGGGTTTTTGTTTTTTTCTTCTATATCTCTTTCAGCTAGTGCTTGAATTAATTCCTCCCAAAAAGCTTCATCATCTTTATCAGTATTATAAGCTTCTATATAACTATTTATTTCTTCATTTTCTTCTAGTTCATGACTTGCTGTATATATATTGTCTTCTTTATCATTTTTTATATATCTTTCACATCAAAAATCCTTTGCAAAAGAGTAAATATGATTTGTTAATTCATCAATTTCTATATTTCTATTTTTACTTGATCAATTTATCATAGTATCTCCACAATAAACTAATTTCAATAAATCTAAGTACTGCTCTTTTGTAAAATCTATTTGCATAATATCAAAATTAAAAAATATAAATTACCACCTTCTAAAACTTGGACATACTTGATTTATGTCAACTAGTGCAAATCATTTATGATTAATTGCTTCTTTTATAGTTTCTTTTAACAAAGCAAGATTTGATCAATCTACTTTTTTTGCAAATCTTGCTCAAGCATTTTTTGCTAGTTCTATTGGATCAAAAGGTTTTGTAATATTACCTTCTGGAGTAGTTTTTGTTTTTGCTCAAACTGGAGTTGTTGGACTTGCTTGACCTGTAGTTAGTGCATAATTTTCATTATTGAAAACTAAATAAGTAATATCCAGATCTCTACGACAAGAGTGTATAAAATGCCCCATTCCTATACCATAACCATCTCAATCTCATCAAACGGCCATAACTGTTAAATCTGGATTAGCCATTTTTACTCAAGTTGCAAAAGGTAGGGTTCTACCATGAAGAGTCTCTGCAGCATAACCATCAATATATTGACTAGCTTTTCAAGAACATCAAACTCAAGAAACTACGACTCTATTATGACTTTCAATTCAAAGATCTTTAAATGCCATTTTAATAGCTGCAATAATCATAAAATCTCCACATCAAGGACACCGTTGTATATTATTTAAACCTGATCTCATAATTTAGAATTATTAAGTATTGAAATTATTTTTTTATTTGTTCAAAATTCTCTATATAAAATGGTAACAAATCATATTTTCTTAGATGACTAATTTTAAGTCATGGAATATATTTTAATCCTAGTTTATCAGTTAAGTAAGTTTCTAATTGTCAGCTATAATTATGCTCTACAAATATTACCTCATCTTTTCAAGTTAGTTCTTCTCTTAATCTTTCATCAAGTGGTTTTAAAAACTTTATAACTATTAATCCATACTCTGGATTATCTTTTATAAAATCAAGTGCTGTGTAAGTTATAAAACTTGTTGTAATAATTATTTTCTTTGCATCTTTATTATAAACTTCATATCAGCTAATTCCCTCTTTTTCAAAAAAGTTTTCTAGTTTTTTTGCTCTTTTTTCAGTCATCAACACTTTCATATCTGGACTTTCTGTTGTAGATCAAAATTCATCGTGTTCATAACTAGATGCTATAAAATCTCAATCTTTTGTTCATACTTTTACATAAGGAGATATTCCGTCTTCAGTAAGTTCATATCTCTTATAATCAGATTTTGGATTTAGTATCAATTTTCATCTTTCTATTCAAGGAGTTTTAAGTCAAGCAAATGAAGATTTTCATTCTGAGAATTGTTTATCAATCAATACTATAACTATAGTTTGATATTTTTGAGCCAAATTTAAAGCAAGTCCTGACATATAATATCAATCTTCCATAGTAGAAGGAACTAAAACTATATGTTCAAAATCTCAAAATGTTGGATTTAAAGCAAAATTCATATCTCATTGTTCTAAACAAGTTGGAGTACCTGTACTTGGTCCTGCTCTTTGAGCAAAAACTGCTACAATTGGTAATTCAGCTTGTAAGGCAAAACTAAGAGCTTCTGTCATAAGCGCAAAACCTCCTCAACTAGTTCAAACCATTGAACGAGCTCAAGTAAATGAAGCTCAAAGTGCAGCATTAATAACAGCTATTTCATCTTCTGCTTGTAGATAATTTACTTTTTTAGAATTTATAACTTCTGTAAGTATAGTTGAAGCTGGTGTCATAGGATATGCACTATAAAATTCAAGTCCATTATCTATTGCTCAATAAGCTATCATACTATTACCAAAACTAACTTTTTTTGATTCTCAAACTTTTCAGAGATTATATGATTTTATATCTTTTAAATCATAGTTTTTATAAATATCTTCAACTATGCCTTTATTCTTATCTACTATGCCTTGTCATTTTTTTGCGAATGTATGCTCTATACTAGCAAAACTAATTTCTACACTAAGTCATAGAAGTTTAAATAAAACTCAAAGTAAATATGTATTATCATATTTATCATTTATTTCTATATCAAGAATTTTAAATTTTGATAAATCAACTCATTTTGTAATTACTTTTTCAATAAATTTTTTATTTGAAATAATAAAAGCTCCATCTCTCAAAGTAGATAAATTACTTTCCAAATTTTTATCGTCAAAAACTACAAGCATATCTGCAAACTTTGATAAACTTTTATTTGTATCTGATATATTTACATCAAAATGATTTAATCATCATTTAATTACAGATTGGTATTCTATATTTGTAATTACTTCATATCAAATACTTGCAAAAGTATCAGCAATTATATCAGCTGTCGAATTCATACCAAGTCATGCAGGTCAACTTACTCTTATGTTTAGTTTCATATATTAGAATATTAAATTAATATTTTATTTTAGTCTATTTTCTAGATTCTGTATTCTATTTTTTTTCACTTCAACTTCATGTTAAATCTTGTAATTGTTTCATTTGTTCAGGTGTTAGTTTCATCTCACTTGTATTACTAATCTCTTGTTTTGGAGAAAGTATATATAATAAGGCTGTTCAAACTATTCAAATAAGTATTCATAATAAAGCTAATAAAGCTACTATTTTTGGTAATAATCATTTTTTCATAATAAATTATTTAAGTAATAAATCTATACGATTTGGTAAATCTGTATAATTAAAAGTTGTTGTTATTATTTTTTCTCAATCTCTTTTAAAATTTATAACACTAGATTTTAGTAAAGATAATTCATAATTTTTTCCATTGTAATTAAAAGAAAATTTTATTACTTTAGTAGAGTTTACACTAATTTCTATATCTGAATTTTTCTGAGAGAGAATATTATTTACAAAAACTATATTATTATAATAACTTAGTATATTGCTAATAAAATCTTTCATAGAAAGTATTCAAAGATTTCAAATTATATCAACGTTTTTTTCATTTCACAATCAGAACTGTTCTATATTTTTTTCTCATTCAAGAATACTTTTATAAATTTTCAATTTTATATTTTTAAAATAATGATCTTTTATAAAATAATCCGAATTTAAATAAGCTCAGTAAATATTATTATTACCTCCTTCATTAAATGTAAAAAATAACTTAACATCTTTTAATTTTATATCTGCACTAGAAACTATTATATTATTCATTTCTATTTTTGAAAAATCTTTTAAGATAGCAAATTCTCAATTTGGTGAAAGTAATTTATCTCTTTTAAATACTAAAATTTCTGTATCTTCTTTAAATTCAGGAATATCTATATTAGACTCTAATCAACCAGGATTATTAGATCTAGTTTTTAAAAATGTATTGATAAAGAAATTTTTAAAATCATTTATATTTTTATCTTCTGGGTTTGATGATTTTTCAAATTTTTTATCCATCTGTTCTTTTATAAGTCCTAAAGGATAAGAAAAACTTTTTTTAACTCAATCTATATATATATTTTTCAATAAATAATTATCATAGGGATATAAATCAAAAGAAAAGTCCTTTCACCCTATAGTTAAAGCAAGTGAAAATATATTACCAATAGCATCTGTTTTGATTTTTATAGAATTTTTATCAACTCAATTAAAATCTGCTAAATAATTATTTATATCATCAACTGTATAGAATACTTTTTTAATATTATCTCATCATATAGTCTTTATGTTATATAAATCATTTTTTTCTGATTTGTATTTATCATAATTTTCTAATGCATTTAAATATTCTAAGAAATTAATAGATATAAACTCATATTCTTTTAAATTTAAATTATCGTTTTCTAAATCTTCATTAAAAATAAACTTATTACTTTTGAAAAAATTAATTAGATTATTATAACTTCTATCAAATAATAAAATAATATCACTTTCAATATTTATTTTTGATTTTTTAACTAACATAACTCATCTTTCTAAATCTTTTTCAAAGAATGCATTTCTAAAATATTCTGATAATTCTTTAAGTAAATTTATATGTAAAACCATAGCTGTTTTTTTGACTCATTCATTTCAATTTGAATAAATATTTGTACTTAATAAAGAATATTTATTAAATACATTTATAATACCTTTTATTTCGTCTATATTAAAATTATTTAATAAATGAGATCTTATTATATTTTCTAAAAAAGAAATATAATATCATAACTTAATATTTTTAGAATCATTGTATCAAAGCAATTTATTTTCTTCAATTTTTAGTCAGTTATCTCATAAAAAACTATCTGAAAAAGAAATAATTCAATTAAAAAAATCATCATTTTCTCATAAATCATACAAATTGAAAATATAATAAAGCATATAATTTCATTCTAATTTTTGAAATCCTAAAACTCCTCATAAAATTTCATCATATTTCATTTCTTTTTCTATATTTTCTGGTTTATTATCATATAAAAATTTATTTTTAAAATAGACTAATATTTTTATCATATCATTATAATCATCCTTACTCAGATTTTTAAGATTTTTATAATAATCTTGAGTTTCTGAAAATATACTATTATTATTATCAGAAGACATATAAATCTTCAACAAATTCATATATATTAAATCTTTATAATATGCTATTTTTTTATTATCATTTACAAATATATAAAAATATTTTTTTATATAATCATAAGTCATATTATTAAAATTTTCTTTTAGTATGGAGTCAATAACTGTATTATTTTTATACTCATTTTTAAAATAGTTTAAAGTCCCTTTAAAAAAATAATTATCTAAATTAGGGAAATTTTCTAAATTATATAAACTTGTATATAGATTTTGATTTACATAACTTGTCCCATCATTTAATTGATAAACTCTGAATAAATCAGAATTTGCTAATATGTTATTTAATTTTAAGTTAAATTTAAATAACATATGTGGATATATATATACTTTTGTTTTTGGTTTATTATCTGCTAATCATAATAATGTTAACTCAGATACATTATCCAAAGATAAGATATCTAATTTATCTGTAGATTCTGAATTTATATATAATTTAATAGGTCATGTGAAACTTAGACTAATCCCCGATCAAGAAATTTCATATTTTCTAGGATATGAAAATGAAAAAAAATACTTTCATTTTCATATTTTTAAAGAAGTATTATTATTAACTTGTTCTTTTGTATATGATCATTTTTTGCTATAAAAAATCTCATCAATATAATCAAATCTTTCCATAAAAATTTGTGATTTTTGGCTTATATCAAACTCTTTAAATTCTGAATTTTTATCTTCAGTTATGCTAAAATTTCATTCTTTAGGAAGTTCAAATTTAGAAAAATAATCTAGTTTTACTCATCAACCTGTATTAAAAGTCAAAAAAGAAATCACAAAAATGACAAATACTGATAAAAAAGATGTTATTATTTTAGGTCACATAAAAATAAAATTTAGGATATTAAGTATTTAAGATTACTAATATTTTTTAATTACTAATTATTAATTAATTTTCTTTTTATTATTTTATTGTTTTTATATTTTTTTTCAATTTTTTATTTAAAATCCTCAAAGAAAAAATCTTTTAGTTTTGTAATTATATTCTCATTTTTAAGTAAAATTCAAGTCTCTTTATTTTTATCTAAACTTGAAGTTGAAAAATTAACACTTCATAGATAAGCATAAGTTCAATCTACAAGTATTATTTTCCCATGTTCAGTATATTTATCTAATATTTTAACATCAAATCATAAACTTTTAAATTCATCTGTATTTTCGTTTTTCTTATCTGTTATAATCTTTATATCAAGTCATTCATCAAGTTTATTTTCTAAAATCGATTGTAATCATATATCATTAAAATAAGGAAAATAAATCAAAATTTCTTTTTTAGCATTTTTAAGTAAAAACTCTATTTTTTCTCTTGAATAAAATGGTGATAATACAAAATTATCATCATAAATAAAGTTTTTGTCTTTTTTAAAATCAAAAACAAAATTGGCTAATATTTTTTCTAAAATCAACTTATCTTTTATAAAAAGCATAAAATCTCTATTTTTTGTAAACATAGAATAACTAAAATTTCAAGTGGAAAGCAATAATTCATCATCAATAATAAAAAATTTTGAGTGATTTAAAGCATAATCACTAGAATCTGACCAAATTACATCTATTTTATTTTTTATAAATTCATCATAAGTTTTTTTGTTTATATTATTTGCCATATAGACATTTTTCTCCATCTCAACTTTAACATCAATTCATCTTTTTTTAGCTTTAATAAGTGCACTTCTTATCTCTTTTTCAGTAAATATGTAAGCTTCAATATAAACCCTATTTTTAGCATTTCCTATTTTTTGCACTATAGTTTTAAGTAGATTTTTATCAGGAGTTTTATAGATTTCTAAACTCTCAAGTTTTCTTATCTTTTCAAAAGAAAAATTTGAAACTTTATTTTTTGTTTCATTTATATTTAGTACTTCTTTTTTGTTTTCATTATGAAACAAAAAATACTCTTTAGAATTAAAAAAACTAAAAAGTATAAATAATAAAATGATTATGATTGAGTTTAAATATTTTTTCATTAATATAATATATTTAATTTAAAACAACTTATCAAAAATCCCTTTTCCTCAAACCTTTAGATTTTTTTCTTTTGCTATTTCTTCATATAATTCTCTTTCTTTTGAAGAAAGTTTTTTAGGTATTTTTATATCTAGGTTTACAAATAAATCTCATTTACTATCTCTATCAATAAATTTTACTCAATCTCAAGCAAGTTTAATAACTGTTCAAACTTGTGTTCAAGCTGATATTTTTATGGTTCTTTTTCATATAATTGGTATAATAACTTCTTTATCACATCCTAAAATAGCTTCAATAACATCAAGTTCTAGATCATAATATAAATCTTCTCCATCTCTTTTTAATCATTTTTCTTCTAAAGATACTTTGAATTTTACATATAAATCTCATTTTGTTTTTGTATTTATACCATCATTTCACTCTGAAGTCATCTTAATTATCATACCATGATCTATTCAAGCTGGTATTTTAATTTCAAGTTCTACACTCTTTTTTATTCTTTTTTTTCATTTACAAGTTCAGCAAAGATGCTCTAAAGATTCTCAAGCTCATTCACATTTTTCACAAACTCATGTATGTTCTATAACTCAAAAAACACTTTGTTGTCTATACTTTACATAACCAGTTCCGTGACAATCGCTACAAGTTTTTTTACCACTTCAACCTTCTGCCTTACAATCAACACAATCTTCCATTCTTTCGAATTTTATTTTTTGTATTGATCAATAGATACTAGTTTCCAAATCAATTTTCAAAATATATTCTAAATCCTCTCATCTAAATGATGTTTGTTTTTTTCTTGTTCTTCATCCACTAAATCATTCACCTTGATTAAAAAATGAATTAAAAATGTCTGAAATATCAAAATCTCCAGAAAAACCTCCTCATCAAAAACCACTATTTCAAACTGTTCAATATGTATCATATTGTTGTTTTTTACCAGAATCACTTAGTACACTATATGCTTCATTTATCTCTTTAAATTTATTTTCAGCTTCTTTATCTCATCCATTTCTATCAGGATGGCATTGCATAGCAAGTTTTCTATAAGCTCTCTTAATCTCATCATCAGTTGCTTGTTTTTCTACTCAAAGTGAGTTGTAGTAATCTTTGTTTGACATAAATTAATTTAATTATAAAAAAACTGAAAACCAAGATTCATCTCAGCTTTCAGTTTTATAAAATTCTAAATGGCACCCCCACTAGGAGTCGAACCTAGCATACAGGATTTGGAGTCCTGCGTTATAGCCGATTAACTATGGAGGTAAAAATAATGAAAAAATTGTCATTCTGAGCTTAAGCGAAGAATCCCTTATGCATTGTTTAGTGTATTTATCCAGGTTAAAGGGATACTTCGTTACACTCAGTATGACAAATAATTATTCACTAAATTGAGAATCTATAAAAAGCTTCTAGTGTATCTTCTCAAATAAAATTTTTAACTTTCAAATCTGGGTTTATAACAAAAGCTTGTTCAAGTAATGAAATATCATCTTTAAACTTATTAAGTTTTCATACTAATATATTTTCAAGTACTTGGTCTGGTTTTCCAACCATTTTTGGATCATTTTTCATTATTTCCATTTGAATAGTTTTTTCTTTTTCTACAGATTCTACACTTATATCTGAAGTAGCTAAAAAATCTGGATTAGTAGCTGTTACATGCATAGCTACTTGTCTAAGTTTTTCACTATCTGTATCAGATTTCCTTGAAACAATAACTGCAGCTAATTTACCATTTGAATGAACATAAGATTCTATTTTATTTCATTCTATTACTTTAGCTTCTTTTATAGTCATATTTTCTCCAAGTTCTAAAACAGATTCATTTTTAGTTTGCTCCATTTCTTCAATAGTTTTTCCACTTTTCAACATATCCATAAGACGAGATAACAATTTTTGGAATCATTCTGATATTGCTAAGAAATCAGTTTCACAAGTCAATGATAATACATAACATTTATTATCTTCACATTCAATTTTTATAAATCATTCTGAAGTTTCTCTATCTGCTTTTTTTGCAGCTTTTGATAAACCTTTTTTTCTTAGTTCTTCCATTGCTTTTTCCATATCTCAGTCAGTCATAGTAAGAGCGTTCTTACATTCCATCATTCAAACTCAAGTTCTTTCTCTAAGTTCTTTTACTTGTGCAGCTGTAATTGCCATATTTTTATAATTAAAAAATAAATTATTTGCCTAAAGCATTGATTTTTTTATCTAATTCATCGATAAAATAAATATTTATTTCATTTCATTTATAAGCCTTAAATCAAAAATAAGTGCTGCTAAATAAATACACAATAAAAAAAATTACTAAAATCGATCAATAAAAAAGAAAAAATTTAATTAGAACTGAAAATACCACATATAATACAAAAAAATATATTCAATATTTTATATTTTTTTTATAAACATCTGTTTTAATTTCATCTATAAAATGTAAAACAATAGCTAATAATGGGATATAACAAATTGCATTTTTAAAATTATCTCTTTGAGATGTTTCATTTAAATCCATAAAAAACTTTTAAATGATAAAACGAAGTAAAACGACAAAATTTTTCTGCCGTTTAATCCTTTATTTATCTTGTCTATTTTTAATTTAAGCAGTTTTTACTTCTTCTTTAACTTCTTTAACTTTTTTTACATCTTCTTTAACGTCTTTAACTTCTTTAACTTTTTTAATTTCTTCTTTAACGTCTTTAACTTCTTCTTTAACTTCTTCTTTTTTTACTTCCTCAGCAACTTTAACTTCTTTCGTTTCTACTTTTGTAAAAGATGATTTATTATCTTCTATTTTTTTTATAACATTTCATTTTGACATACTACCTACAGCAACTGTAAAAATAGAAGCTTTAATAGCATTAGCTATATAAGCTAATGATTTTGGAGAATTTGTATTAGCAGGAATACAATTTGAAATAACTAAATCATCTCAATTTGTATTTAATATAGCTATACATTCTATTCCTAAAGTATTAGCTTCTTTTACTGCTTGACCTTCATAAATTCAATCTACTACAAATATAACATCTGGAAGTCTTTTCATTTCTTTTAATCATCCGTATGCTCTATCTAATTTATCAAGTTCAAGTAATTTTGCAGCTTTTTCTTTTTTTGTAAAAGTTTCAAACTCACCCATTTCTTGTTCTTTAAGAATTCTTAAATATGTTGAAATTCTAGCTTTTATAGTTTTAAAATTTGTCAAAAGTCCAGGAATCCATTTTTCAGATACATAGTAACTACCTGTTTCAGTAGCTAATTTTTGATATATATCTTTACCTTGAATTTTTGTTGCTACGAAAAGTACTTTTTTACCTGATTTTGTTAATTCTGATAATCTTTCTTTAACTTCTTCTATTTTTTCAGTAGTTTTAACTAGATTAAATATATGAACTCAATTAGAGTTTCAATAAATATATCTTTTCATTTTTGGATTCCAAAAATTCATTTTATTACCAATATGTAATAAATTATCAAACATAGATTTTAATGTTTCTTTTTCCATTTTTAATTTATTATTATAATATAAACAGGTTTTGTCTAAAAAAGACTTTCCTTTGAAATAATTTTGTTCAAATAAATTATTTATCTGATTCCCAAAATTATTTATTTTTAT
>DHWA01000032.1 GCA_002412935.1 Patescibacteria group bacterium UBA5194
CACTTGATGTTACAATCTGCAATAATTAAATATAACTACATTATAAATATTAATTTTATATAATCAATAGAATCTAAAAATTTGACTTAAATAAAAAATCCTTATCATTATGAAAACTTATTTTTTTCTTAGACAAAATGAAAACAGATACAAGTGGGGTTATCAAACCTATAATTATGGCAAATATAACGGCTGTGATACTTATTATTATAAAAACTGTTGTATGACTTATGTCAGGAAGTCTTGCTTTATTGTCTTCTGCACTTGATTCTACTATGGATTTTTTTGTATCTTTATTTAACTTATATGTTATAAAAACATCAAACGATAAAGATAATTCTATATACAATTATTGAAAATGAAAAATTCAATGAATATGAGCGGTTTTAGAATGAGCTATAGTATGATTTTCATGAATTTCATTAATTTATTTTGCAATTAAGAAAATAATAAATAAATGAGCTATTGAAAATCTAAATGAATCAATATATGTTATGATAGCGTCAATAATAATAACTTGATTATTGGTTAGCTATCTTTCTAAAATGGCAAAGAAAACAAACAATCTTACAATAAGAGCTGATATGCTTCATTATACAACTGATTTATATACAAATATTTGAATTATTGTTTCACTTATATTAATAAAATATACATGATATATCATAATAGATAGTATAGTTGCGATTATTATATGAATCTATATACTAACTTCTAGTAAATGAATAATTACTGAGTGATATCATATGCTTATGGATAGAAAACTTGACCAAGAAATTCTTAATCAAATTATAAATACAATATTAAATACAGATACCAGAGTATCATCTTATCATTTTTTGAATTCAAGAAAATCTTGAGATGATATATTTATAGATTTTCACTTGGTTTTTGATAAAGAAATCTCATTACTAGATGCTCATCATATATGAGATAAAATAGAATTAGAAATAAAGAAAACTCTAACACAAGCCAAAATTTTAATTCATCTTGATCCTTATGATGATAGTGATGAAGGTAAAAGTTTTTAATTTTTATACAAAACTATAATTTTTTTTGACTTTTAAAAAATTTTTATATACTATAAAGGCTTTTTTTAAAAAAGTATATTATTGGGATGTCGCCAAGTGGTAAGGCAGTGGACTTTGACTCCACCATTCCGTAGGTTCGAATCCTACCATCCCAGCCAAAAATAAGACCAAAGAATAAAGAAAAATTAGAACTTAGATAACAATATAATGAAGATTCCCGACTTCTCGGGAATGACAGAGTTTTAAATTTCTAGAATAATTATAAATTTTAATTAGGGGAAATTTGTAATTTACTTGAAATTTAATGATTATAAAATATAATAGTTGTTAAATATTAATTATTAATTATACAAAATATGTTAGCTGTAATAGAACTTGGTTGAAACCAATTTATCGTAAAAGTTTGAGATATAATTGAAGTTAAAAGACAAAAAGAAGAAGAAGTTGGAAAAAATATGACTGTTGAAGCTATGCTTATATCTGATGAAGAAGGTAAAGATGTAAAAATAGGAACTCCAACTATAGCTTGATCTAAAGTTGAATTTAAAGTTCTTGAAGAATTTAAATGAGAAAAAATAAGAGTTTTTAAAATGAAATCTAAGAAAAGATATGCTAGAACATCATGATTTAGACCTTTTTTAACAAAGTTAGAAGTATTGTCAATAGCATAAAATTTGAATTATTTTTACAAAGTGATAAAATATAACTGTGACATAAGTAATTGTAATAAATATTACGTAGTTTGAAAAAAGTAAAACTATATGAACATTTTTTATAATTTTTATTTACTAAAATTTACCCTTGGTATCAAAGATTAATTTAAAAGCAAAAATAGAAAGACATAGTAGAATATTAAAAGACAACCTATTAAAATCACACATTTCAAAAAATAAATATAGTCTTTCATATAAAATAGTTTTATTTATAATTGTTATTATATTTCCTTTCTATCCTGCATTAGCAAGTTTAGTTTATGATAATAGTGTAATAGATTTCTATAGATGAGATATAGATCAATCTTCTATCTTGGAATCTTATGAATGAATTGAATGATGAAATAATAGTAAAACAATGTTTGAATCTGAGGATTGAAACTTTTTATCAGTTAGTACAATATCAGATTGAAGTAGAGATCTAAATTGAACAAATGAAATAGTTAATTATGATGTAAAATATGGTGATTCTATTGCATCAATTGCTTCAAACTTTTGAGTTTCAAGAAACTCAATATTTTGGGCAAACAATTTTACAGATAAAACTATAATTCATCCTTGAGATAAAATAAAAATACCTCCCGTTTCTTGACTTATACATAAAGTTAAAAAGTGAGATACTATTTCTAGTTTGGCTGCAAAATATGATGTAAATGAAGAGAAAATATTAAAACAAAACTTATTAACTAGTGAAGATCCTATTAAAGTTTGAGATGAAATTATAATTCCATGATGAATTAAAAAAGTTGAAGTTCCTATTATAAAAGAATCTAAGAAACTTCTTACAAATAATAATACTAAAAAAGATACTTATGCAAAAACTTGATATAGTTATGTAGATTCCAAAGAAGAAGTTTGAGAATATAGTCTGACAAAAAGAACAGCAAAAAGATCATTTTACCGGTGAAATTGTACTCGGTTTGTGGCACAATATAAAAACGTAACATGGTGATGAAATGCTAAAGATTGGTTAAGAAATGCTAAAGCAAATTGAGTAGATACATGATATAATCCGGCAAATTGATCTATAGTTGTATTTAATTGAAAATGATATAATCCTGCTTATTGACATGTAGGTATAGTAACTTCTGTTTGAGCTGATCATATAATAGTAAAAGATATGAATTATAGAGCTCTAAACGAAGTAACTGTAAGAAAGGTATATAAAAGTGACAGTTCTATAAAGTGATATATATATGTTGAGTAATATAAAAACTTAAACACATTAAAAAAAAGAGAGAATTATACAAAAATATAGTTCTCTCTTTTTTAAAATTATTATACTTCATCTCAACTAAATTTCTGATAAATAATTTTTCATGTTTTTCCTTTAGTATTTTCCATAATACTACTTATTACATATCAATATTTTACAGCCATAGGAATTTCACTTAATCTATCAGTAGCAATTTCAAGAATTGAATGAGTTTTTCATCATTCAATATTAAATATTCTTTTTTGTCATATTTCTTCTCATTTTGTTCATATAGCAATAACTGTAAAATTATCTTCAACAGAATTTCATCAATTTATTTTTCACATTATAATAAAATTTTAAAATAAATACTTATACTCAATAAGTTTTTCACAATTCAGGGATATCAATTTCTATAACTTCATATCATGATAATTCAAATCAATTAATAGTTAATATATCATTTGCTGATTCTAACAATTTTTCAACTTTATCCTCTATAAAAAATATAACTCATTCTAAAATTAATTCATGTCATTTTTTTCCCAATTCAGTTCCAATAGCAATTATAGTAACTTTTACTTGTCAAATGTTATCACAATTTATAGTCATAATCAGAAAATTAATAATTATAATAATAATTTCACCTAGAATATTAAAATTAAAAAATTGTAAATTGTAATTTGAAGTGC
>DHWA01000058.1 GCA_002412935.1 Patescibacteria group bacterium UBA5194
TTATTTCAAAAACACATATATGCATTTTTTGAATTGACAAGGCTGTCGTTGTAATCTGAATTTTCAGAGTTTACTATACTTAAGTTTGGAAAGGGTACATTGTGCACAAGCTCATCCAATTGCTCAAAAAATGATTTATTTTCATCAAATATCATTGCATAATCTAAAGCATTCCATTTATCACTCCACCATATATCTTTATCATAAACCTTAAAATTTTTATCTGGAGAATAAATTGAAATTATATCTTTTCAAGAAAAATCACATTTTCTTTTATATAGATTTCTTTTATTTCTGAAACACAATCTTATTTGCTCAAAGCAATCGGGGCAAATATTATTCGGTTTAATAGAATATTTATTTCAATTTATTACAGGTGAAAATTTATTATATATTTCATAATCAGTATCATCAATAAATAGATCATTTGAACAAAATTTGCATTGAATTATAGTCATAGTTGTATTTTACAAATAATTTAAAGTATTTTACTTATTTTTATGCTATAAATCAAATGAAATTATTATTCTTGAATAAAATTACTTTTTAAGTAAAATCAGAAATGTTTACATATTAATTACTTTTATTATGATTTTTGAACTACCCAAATTATCTTATGAATTAGATGCTTTAGAACCATTTATTTCTAAAGAAACTATGGAATATCATTATGGAAAACATCATCAAGCTTATGTGAATAATCTAAATAATTTGATAGTTTGAACAGAGTATGAAAATATGAATCTAGAAGAAATTATAATGGAATCAGAATCAGGTCCAATTTTTAATAACGCAGCTCAAGTTTGGAATCATAGTTTTTATTTTGAAAGTTTATGAAAGGTTGATAATAATATGCCGTTTTGATTAGTTATTGAAATGATAAATAAAAATTTTTGAAGTTTTGAGGATTTTAAAATGAAATTTACTGAAATGGCTTTGAATAATTTTGGTTCTGGTTGGACTTGGCTTTCTATAAATTCAAATTGAAGTTTGGAAATAGTTAATACTTCAAATGCTGAAAATCAATCAAAAAGTCAAAGTAAACCACTATTAACTTTAGACGTTTGGGAACATGCATATTATATAGATTACAGAAATGCAAGAGCAAAATACATAGAAAACTTTTGGAATATAATTGATTGGGGAATTATTGAAAGTAGAATTTAGAAAATTTTTAATAAATACTTTTTGAAAAAAAAGTATTTATTAAAAATTTAATTAATTAATTTTTTAATAAAGTCTAAAATGAAACAAAATGAATATATTTCTAAAATAGAAGAACTAAAACAAGAAATAAAAAAAGTTGTTGTTTGACAAGATTTACTTATAAGAGACTTACTTATAACTCTATTTTGTAGATGACATATTCTCATTGAATGAGTTCCTGGACTTGCAAAAACTTTGACAGTTTCTAGTCTAGCAAAAGTTCTAGATTTGAATTTTTCTAGGATTCAATTTACACCAGATTTATTACCAAGTGATTTGATTTGAGCTCGTGTTTATACACCAGAAACTAAGGAATTTTATATTAAAACAGGGCCAGTAGTATCAAACTTTATACTAGCTGATGAGATAAATCGTGCTCCTTCAAAAGTACAATCAGCTTTACTTGAAGCTATGGCTGAGAGACAAGTTACTATTGCTGATAAGACGATTAAATTAGATGAACCTTTTATAGTTTTAGCGACACAAAATCCTATTGAACAAGATTGAACTTATTCTCTTCCTGAAGCACAACTTGATAGGTTTCTTTTTAAGACAACAGTATCTTATCCAAGTGAACAAGAAGAAATAGAAATAATGAAAACAAATTCACTAAATACGGATTTATCTGGGATAAAAAAAATACTTTGAAAAAAAGATATTTTAGCAATTCAGAAATTGATCGAAGAAATATTTGTTGACCAAAATATTTATGAATATATAAAAGATATAGTAATTTACACAAGAGATTTAAATAATGAAGTTTGAAAATATTTATTTTACTGAGCATCTCCAAGAGCTTCAATTGCACTTTTATTAGCTTCAAAAGCACTAGCATTTTTATCTCAGAGAGATTTTGTAATTCCAGAAGATATAAAAGAAATAGCAAAACAAGTACTTAGACACAGACTTATACTAAACTATGAAGCAATAGCTGAAAATATTTGAGTTGATGAACTTATAGAGAAAGTGTTAAATAATGTGAAAGTTAAGTAATAAATAAAATTGACAAAAATCAAAAAGGTATTATATATTATAATAGTTATTTTTATGCAGATTGAAGTATGAAGTGCAATCGAAGATTGCTAAAAAGTAATACCTAAATAATAATAAAAGAATTAAGATTTGCAAGAAGAATTAGTATGTTCTTTAAAAACCTCGTTAGGAGTCTTCCGATTTAAGCAAGCCATAGGCATGTTATTAAGTAAGTCTTGGTATTTATGTAACTTGTAATTAGAAAGATCTTGTATAGAAGACTTTTTGTTAATAAATCTTCTAAGTCTAAGGAAACCTTGCTCAATAGATGGTTTTTGCCATCAAGAATAAGGATCACAGAAATAAGTTTTTATTCATAAAGATTTATGTCGTACATTCTCAACTCATCTGTCAAAAGTTCAAGTTTTAATAATTCATTTAACTTGTCTTGTAATGAACTTGAAACCGTATCGCATAGATTTATTAAGTCTATTAACTTTATGAAGATAAATCTTTCTTGAAAATCTATCTATAGCTCAAGTAACTTTAGCTTTATCTGTTCTGATAGATCACAAGGTGTCAAATTCGAAATGTCCTATTTCTTTTCTTAGATTGGCTTGATTAGACCTTTTATGAATACTAACCATATTAGGAATTATATGCTTTCATTTTCTTTTTGCTTTTTTAGACCAATGAGCCATATGAGAAAATAGATAATCTTGTAATTCTTGTCAATATGATGATTTATTTATGTAGTTATATATAGTTTTGAAAGATATATGAACTCATAACAAAGATTCTTCTAAATTGTTATTTATTCTATTAGCAATCATACTAGGAGTCCAATAATAACTTTCTTTAGTCTTAGTATGAATAAATTCTCTTAATTTTGAATTAAATACTATCTTCAAAGAATAAGTTTTACTATATTTTCTTCGCACATATGCTTTGTGTTCTGCTTTATCTGGAATATACTCTCAATTAACTTGGTTTCTTTGTAACTCTCGGCTTATGGAAGAAGGGCTTTTATTTAAAGCTTTTGCTATATCTTTTTGATAGTAGCCTTTCTTCTTTAAGATGTAGAGTTCTAATCTCTCTATCTTAGAGAAGTGTGAATATGATTCATTCATATGACTAAGTGTTAGTAAATATAATTTCTCAATTACATTTTAGCACTTAGTCGATTGCACTTCAAATTACAATTTACATTAATATATAATACCTTTTTTTATGAAACAAGAATTAAATCAATCATGAGAATTATCAAAAGAAGCTCAATTTAATCTTATTGTGAATTGAGAAAGGATTAATTTAGTAAGAAAGTTATCATGAATGACTATAGAAAATCAAATTGATTTTTTACAATATTTAAGAGGTGATAAAAATTGTAATAATAAAGGTACAGCTTATATTAGATATGAAATACAAACAATAATATTTCGTAATTTATTTGAGGAATGAATATTGGGGACTTGTCTAAAACATAAATATCCTAAATATAATAATCATACACAAATGCTTCATTTCTCATCTTTAAGTGTAAATTTTCTTGAAAAAGGTTCAAAAAAAGAATTTACTCATAGTTTTGATGAGATTTCTGTATGAGAATTAAGAGTTACACACAATCAATTAAAATTATGATGATGAGTTGCTAAAGGAGTTGCTTCAAGTGTTGCAATATTTAATGAAGCACAATTAAAATTACTAGAAATTCAACAACAGTATAAAAGTATACCGGAAAGTACACTTAAAAGTCCATTAGTTATGCAACAAATAATAGACAATGAAAAATTAATTAAAGAATTATTATCATGATTATCTGAAAAAAAAGATTTATTTAATTCTGATTTATGACCACTAGCAGAAAAAATGTGATGGCATTTACATTATTCATGAGGTCAATATACTATCGGCAGTCTACAAATTAGAGATAAAGAAAATAAATTAGTTGATATTTGAGAAAAATATAATATGTTTCAAACTTTCAAATGTATTTATTCATCTGACCCAGAAACTATAGCACTTAGTGGAATGAGTTGAGAGATTTTAAAATTTGTTGATATAGAAAAAAAAGGTAAAGAAATCACTTGGCAACAACCAGATATTGAAAATGCAAAAGAAAGTTATAATGATTATATTGATCCAGAGATGTATGATTTAGCAAATATTATTTTGAAAAAGTGATTTTCATGAAAGATTAGAGATTTTCAAGATAAGTATTTTGTATTATTAACTGAATCATGATATGTATTTTTTGATAATAAATGAAATGAATTATCTGATGAAGAATGAAAAATAGATTTTGATAAAAAGTTTGATTATGACATAATTGATGGAAAAGTAATAACTAAAGAATTAAAAAAACATGATAAAGCAATGAGGGATAGATACATTTTTCAGGTAAGACTTCATAGAGATAAACCATGAAATGATTAGTTTTTTATAATAGTTATTTTTAATATATAATACTTTTTTTATGGAGCAAGAAGTAAATAAATCTGGAGAATTATCAATTGAAGAATTAATAAAAGAACTTAGACCATTAGATTATATGATTTTAAGTAAATCTTTAAGTAAATTATCTGTTGAACAAAAATTAGACTTAGTTGATTCTTTAAATAATAAAGAAGATAATATTTTATTTTGACATATATTTGAAAATTTATTATCTTCTTATGATAATTGATTATTAAATATTTATTTAAGTACAGTTTTTCCTTGAGAAAAAATATCAGAAATGCACTTTAATGAAACAATTGGTAATAATTTTATTTTTGTAGAAACTGATGAAAGAAAAGAACTTATAAATTTTAAAGATATCTCAATACCAGAACTTAGAAAATTAAATAATCAATTACTATGTGTATGAGTTGATAAAACAGATGTTTTCAGGAATGAAATATTTAAAAAGATAACATCACTACTTTTGGAAACTTGAGAATATATGAAATGAGAATCCGAACTTACAGTCGACATAGATATGGTTATACAAAGAATAAATGAAGCCATAAAATTAAAACAAGAATTAGAAAAATTATATCCTCTAAAGCCCCCCTATTTTTAGACACATAGATAATACACAAAAATAGTTAAAAACCAAAGATTAATATTTTAAAAACAAAAATTGAATAAAAGAGTAAATTAAATAAAATTGATTTACTCTTTTATTTTTCACCTAATTTATGGATCATTTAAAAAATTTCAAAAAACTAGATTTAAAAACAAAAAAAATGATTTCAAGTAACCTTTCTTGAAATTTTAAAAGTGTCTTTAAATGAAAGTGACTTGAATTTGATGAATTTAAAGAATATGAAGATGGTGAAGATTCAAAATATATTGATTGGCTTGTATCAGCTCGTGAAAACAGATTACTAACTAAAAAATTTAGTGTAGATAAAAGTTTAAAAGTGTTTTTTGTAATGGATATTTCTAAAAGTATGGATTTTGGTTTTGAAAAGACAAAAAAAGATACACTGATAGACGTATTTTTTTTATTGGCTTTATCGTCTGTAGAAAACTCTGATGATGTCGGATCTTTGATTTTTGATGAAAACTCTTATAAATTTTTTGATACAAAAAAAGGTAAGTGACATATATTTGAGATATATAGAAGTATAGTAGAAAGGGAAACTTTCATTGCGAACGACAGTGAAGCAATCCAGAAAGAATGAAACAATATAGTGAATAGATTGCTTCGTCGTACCTTCTCGCAATGACAAAATCAAATAACTCTTAACTCTGCATTTTCATTTCTAACAAAAATCAAACTAAAAAATACTCTACTTTTTTTCTTAACAGATAAAATGGATTTTGAGAATGATAAAGATCTAAAAGTACTTTCCTTGAAAAATGATATTATTTTTGTAAATATATTTGATAATTTTGAGAATACATTAGATACTGAAAGTGAAAATTCAGGTATTTTATGATTTTTGTCTAATTTATGAAAGTGAATGTTTGTTGATAATCTAGATGAAGAAAAAAAAGAACAATATAAAAATCTAAGAAATACAAAGATAAGAGATTTATATTTATACCTAAATAAAATATGAATAAGATATCTTAAAATAGATAATAAAACAAATATCTACAAAGAATTTTTTAATTTCTTTAGTAAAAAATAATTATGAAAAAATCTTTAGTTTTAATTATATCTTCTGTTTTCTATTTTGTATTTATCCAAATACCTAATTATGTATTTGCTGAAACTTGAAATATAAATAACAAAACTCAAATGCAAGATATAAATGATATAATTTGACCAAAGAATCATCTAAATTTTAGTTTTGGGTTTATAATCATATTTTGAATTATTTTATTTTTTATATTGTTTTACTTATTGCTTAAGTATTATTTAACTATAAAACAAGGAAAAATAGAAACAGAAAAGAAATTAATCAATAATCAAATTTCTAAAAAACAATATTTTTTAGAAAAACTTAATAATATCATAAAAAAAAGTGATTTGTATAATAAATCAGAATTTTATTCATTACTCAATGATTTACTAAGAGAATTTTTAGAATATAAAGGTCTAATTTCTGCTAGAAATATGACTTTTAAAGAACTAGAAAAAAATAAAAAATTAATAGACGTTGAATTGTTTGATATAATTAAATCCACATATTTTGAAGAATTTAAAGAAGATGAAAGTGATTTAGATAGAAAAAAAATATTAAAGGATATAAAAAGTAAATTAGAATTATAAAATATAAAAAGTCTCATAAAATTCACAGAAACTTCACTATAAATAAATTGACTAAAATACAAATAAGATTACTATTAAAGAGTAATCTTATTTGTTATTTTATAATAATATCGTCACCTTTTCTCTAAAAAAATGTTATATAGTATGTAAGCCTTAAATTTTATTTTCTAATAATTATATATGAAAAAAACAATTAAAGTACTGATGCTTTTGACTTTCACTTATTTTCTTCATATTAATTCATCGTTTGCAGCAGTAGAAGATACTCAAGTTATTGATGAATTAAATGATAAAAATACTACAAATCTTAAATTTGATTTCAAACTTAAAAAATTTGAAAGTTGTGAAGATATGTCAACTGTGCTAACTAATTTTGTAAAAAAGTATTATAACCAAAGACCTATTTATTATAGATGAGTTTGATTAGATGATGTAATGCTTTGAGATGCAGTTATTGAAAAATCAGCAGTAACATCAGATGCAACAGCTCCAACTACATCATCAAATGCTTGAGATTATAGTAAAACAAATACCCAAGTTGCTTGAGTTGATGAATCAGAAATTATTAAAACTGATTGAAAATACATATATTATGCAGTTGATTCTTATGACTATACAAACAATAAATCAAATAAAGTTGTGTATATAGTAAGAAATGATAACGGTAAAATGATTTTGGTTAAAAAGGTTAAACTTCCAGACCATTTCAATAGTGTAGAATTGTATGTACAAGATAATAGATTAGTAATTTTAGCTAATTGATATCCAGTACAAGCTTTTCAAAAACAATATTGGGGTGGATGATATGAACCAAAAACATATGTAATGGTTTTTGATACTACTAATGTTGAAGAGTTAAAATTGTTGAAGCTTTATATGACAGAGTGAGCGTATACAAAAACTAGGTTAATTTGAGATAATTTATATATTATATGAAGTAAATATTTCAATTATTATACATTGTATTCTTGAATTGAAAATCCAGATGATTTAAAAGTAGAGCCAAATGATGTTATATCAAATGAACTTGATTTAACTTATACAGAAGATGAAGCTATTCAAAATCTAAATTTAAAATGAAAAGATTTACCATATAAAGTTACTTCTTGAGAATCTGTAAAATGTAGTGATATAGAGTATCTATTACCAGATGAATCAACAGTAGAAAAATATAGTTTTAATCCATCTTTTAATATAATATCAATTTTAAATATAAAAGATGTTACTAAAGAAGTAAAAAATAAAGTAGTTTTTTGAGATGTTCATGAAATACACATGAGTTTAGATTCTCTATATATAACAAACTATTTATATACAAATTATGATTTCAGATGTGGACCATGATTTATGTGTCCAATGATGTGGTATCCAAGATGAGAAAATACATTGGTTCATAAGTTTGATATTGGGGATGATGCTGATTTAGTTTATAAAGATAGTGCTGTAATTTCTTGAAATCCATTAAATCAATATAGTATGGATGAATTTGAATGAAATTTTAGAATAATAACAAGTTCATGGTACCCATATAGAGGAACTAATTTATTTGTACTTAATTCTGATTTGTGACTAGAGTCATCTCTGACTTGACTTGCAAAAGATGAAAATTTCCAATCATCTAGATTTATAAAAGATAAGTTATTTTTAGTAACTTTCCAACAAATAGATCCACTTTTTGTAATTGATTTAAAAGATATAAAAAATCCTACAATACTTTGAGAATTAAAAATACCAGGTTATAGTACATATTTACATCCTTATGATGAAAATCATCTTATAGGTTTAGGTTATGATACGAAAACAAATAAATGGTGATGAACTCAAAATGCTTGAATAAAAGTTGATTTATATGAGATAAATTATGATAAAAAATGTTGAGATTCAAATTTAACGATAGATGAACAAAAATTATGTAGTGATGGAACTTATACTTGAATTATAGTAAAACAACAACATACTCTTACAATTGGGGATGTATGAAGTTATAGTGAAGCATTAACTAACCCACGTATGTTTATATGGAATGATGCAAAAAAACTTCTCTTCTTACCAGCAAATATATATGGTTCTTATGATGAAAATACATATAAATACAAAGATTTTTATACGGGATTGTTTATGCTAAATATAGATAAGGATAAATGAATAAAAGAATTATATAGAACTACACATATAGAAGATTCTATGTTTGAAGCAGAAAGAAAAAAGGAATGTGATAATTATATAGCTCAAACAAAAAAAGAAAATGAATGTAAAGAATTGATAGATTGATCTACTTATTGTCCAAGTAATTATGTATATATGCCAGAATATTGTTATGAATGAGCTAGTATTTCTGATTATATAGCACAACAAAGTTGGAGATATAATAATTATTTTATAAAAAGAGCTTTATATATATGAGATAATTTTTATTCTGTATCAGATAGTAAAATTAAATCAAATAATATAAGTACATTTGCAAATGTTTGAACAGTAGAATTAAAATAAAAGTTTAAGAGCGCGGAATAATTGTCATACTCGTACTTGATACGAGTATCCAGTAATATAAACATTGCTTATACACTAGATTATCGGGTCATACCCACAAGGGGGCACACGAGTCCGATAATGACAGATATAAATCCCTTGATTTTTTGTAAGTCTAGGGATTTATTTTTAATACAGTTAAATAGTCAAAAGAATTTACAAAAAAGATTTGACTTATACTATTTTTTATATAGACTAGCCCCACAACTTTTATAAAAAGTATTTTCTATGCCTAAACAAGAAGAAAAAATTGAGGTTGAGTGAGTTATAATTAAGTCACTCCCAGGATTGGTTTTTGATGTTCAATTACCTGAAGATTTTTGATGACAAATTGTCAAATGATATCTAAGCTGAAAAATGAGGAATAATTTTATCAAACTTATTGAGTGAGATAGGGTTTTGTTGGAATTAAGTCCTTATGATTTAAATAAGTGAAGAATAGTTTTTAGAAAAAAGTAAATTTTAGTTTATTTTTTATTTCGATATTATGAAAGTAAGACCATCTGTAAAAAAAATATGTAATGATTGTAAAATAATAAAGAGAAATGGTATTGTTAGGGTTATTTGTAAACATCCTAATCATAAACAAAGACAAGGGTAAGAACAATAATAATGAATAATGAATAATGAATAATTAAGTAAAGAATCTTAAATTCAAATTCATTCAAATTCATTCAAATTGTTAATTGTTAATTATTAATTGTTAATTATTAAAAATTATGGCTAGAATAGCTTGAGTAAATTTACCAAATGGTAAACATGTAGAAATAGCTTTGACATATATATATTGAGTAGGAAGACCTCTTTCTAATACTATTTTAGAAAAGTTAAAAATTGAGAAAACTAGAAAGATAGAGACTTTAGAGGAATCAGAGTTAGATTTAATAAGAGATGAATTAAAAAATCGTGTAATTGAATGAGATTTAAGAAGATTTGTTTCTTCAAATATTAAAAGATTACAAGAAATAAATTGTTATAGATGACAAAGACATTCTAAGAAATTACCTGTTAGATGACAAAGAACAAAAACAAATGCTAGAACAAGAAAATGAAAATCTTTAGCTGTTGCTTGAAAGAAAAAATAAAATATTAAACAATGAATATTAATAGTGAATAATTAACGTTATTTATTATTAAATATTACTTAATTGTTAATTATTAATTGCTAATTATTAATTTATAAATTATGGCTAATAAAGTAAAAAAAGCAAAGAAGACTAAAAAGATTATACAAAAATGACAAGTTCATATCTTGGCATCTTTTAATAATACTTTAGTAAGTGTTACTGATGAAAAAGGAAATGTTTTAACTTGGTCTAGTGGTTGATTAGCTTGATTTAAATGAGCAAGAGAAGCTACTCCTTATGCAGCACAAGTTGTTGCAGAACAAGCTGTTTCTAAAGCTAAAAGTCTACATTCTATGGAAGTAGTAGATGTTTATATAAAATGAATTTGAGCTGGAAGAGAACAAGCTATAAGATGAATTATTTCTTGAGGACTTGAATTGAAAGCAATATTTGATATTACTCCAGTTCCTCATAATTGATGCAGACCAAAGAAAACAAGAAGTCTATAAAAATAAACAATGAATGATTAATGATGAATAAATAGAGTTTTTAAAACTATTTTTTCATTAAATATTAATTATTAATTATTAATTATTAATTTTAATTTATGAGGTATACTTGACCAAAGAAAAAACTATGTAGGAGAGAAGGTATAAATCTATTTTGAACAGAAAAATACGATTTAGATAAATCTAAAAGATCTTTATTGAGATCTAGAAAGACAAGTGAATTTTGAGTTCAACTTAGAAAAAAACAATTAGCAAAGAGAATGTTTTGATTATCTGAAAAACAATTTTTTTCTTATTATACAAAAGCTATAAAAAGTAACTTAGAATGAACAACTTGAGAAAAAATGTTGAAATTGTTAGAACTTAGAGTTGATAATGTTGTTTATAGAGCTAATTTCGCAAGAACAAGAATGCAATCTAGACAATTTGTTGGACATGCTCATTTTAAATTAAATTGAGTAAAGATTGATATTCCTTCAATTGCTTTAAAGGTAGGTGATGTTATAGAATTAAGAGATAAATTAAAAGAAAGTCCTCTTTATAAATCTTTGTTAGAAGAATTAGACGAGTTTTCTAAACAAAATAAAGGAAAAGTTTCTAGTTTTAATTGGATTGATGTAGATCCAAAAAATCTAAAGATTACAATTAAAGCTATTCCTGAAAAACAAGATTTTGATCAAATTATTGATATACAAAAAATCATAGAATTCTATTCTAAATAATAACCTCTTTATTTTTATAATTCTAAAAGCATGCATATCATACACAAAGAAATTTGAGTACCTAAAATTTTAGAACAAGAAGTTGGTATAAATTCTTCCAAGTTTATAATTGGACCATTACCAAGATGATATGGTATAACTATAGGAAATTCTTTGAGAAGAGTTTTATTATCTAGCATACCTTGAACTAAAGTTACATGAATAAAAATTAAATGAATAAGCCACGAATATACTACAATTCCATGAATAAATGATAGTATAATTGACATAATGTTGAATTTTAAAGATCTTATAATAGAAAAAAAAGACGCTTGAATTGAATGGTTGAAATTGACAAAAAATAAAGCATGAGTAGTAACTGCTTGAGATATAAAAACTAGTGCATGAATCGAAATAGTAAATAAAGATTTATATATAACAAAAATTGATAAAGATTGAATATCTCTAGATATTGAAATCAGAGTTGAAAAATGAATTTGATATTTGAGTATAGAGGATTTAAAAGAAAGAGAAACTGATTTAGATGTATTATATATAGATGCAAATTTTTCTCCAGTATTAAATGTAAAATATGATATACAAAGTACAAGATTTTGAAACATTTTAAATTTAGATTCTCTAGAATTGGTTATTACAACTAATTCTGTAATTTCTCCAGTAGATGCACTTAAATTTTCTTGAGATATGTTAACTTCATATTACTCGATATTTAATGAGGAGGCGTTGCAAGTAGAAGGACATTTTATTTGAAGTGTAAAAGAATTGATTAACAAAGAGAAAAAAGAAATAAAAGAAGAATTGGAAAAAGAAACATATACTCCTATAGAAATAATGTGATTATCTCCAAGAACTTTAAACGCACTTATTAATTGAAGTATTCTTTCAGTTGAGCAATTAACTAAATGTACTGAAACTAAGTTGTCTTCTATAAAATGATTTGGAAAGAAAGCAATGACAGAAATAAAAGATGCTTTATGGGAAAGAGGATTAAAGTTACTTTGAGATGAGTAAAAATAATTTGGAGTATATCCAAAATTATAAATTATTAATTACTAATTATTAATTGTTATGAGACATAGATGTAGAAAAAATCTTAAATTTAATTGAAAAGATTTTCAACAAAGAAAAGCTATGGAGAGAAGTTTGATAACAAATTTTTTCTTGCATAAAGCTATAAAAACTACTGAAAAAAAAGCTAAGTTTGTAGTGCCTATGATTGATAAACTTATAAATGTTGCTAATAATAAAGATGAGATGAATGCTATTAGACAAATTATGACTTATGTTTATACAAAAGAGTCGTCTGTAGAATTGTTTAAAAATATAGCTCCAAAATGTAAAGGTAAAACTTCTGGTTTTACAAGAATTACTCCAATAAAATACAGAGATGGAGATAATGCTAAAGTAGTATTACTTGAATTAGTTTAGTTTTTTAAGAATGTTTTAAATGAAAACAATTAACCCAAAACAATTAGAAACAATAGAAAGAAAATGGTATGTTGTAGATGCTGAGTGACAAACTCTAGGTAGATTAGCAACTAAAATAGCTGTAATTCTTAGATGAAAAAATAAAGTTAATTTTGCAACTTACGTTGATAATTGAGATTATGTTGTTGTATTAAATTGTGATAAATTTAATGTAACTTGAAATAAAATAAATGACAAAATGTATTATACACATTCAGGTTATTTAGGATGATTAAAAGAAATAAATTTAAGTGATTTATTAGAAAAGAAACCAACTAAAGCTCTAGAATTAGCTGTAAGTTGAATGCTTCCAAAGAATAAACTTAGAGCAGATATGATTTCTAGGTTAAAATTAGTTACTTGAGTAGAACACAAGTTTGGAGCACAAAATCCACAAGAGATAAAATTATAATTTAATAAGTATTATTTTTATGAGTGATAAATATATTTTTTCTGTTTGAAAAAGAAAAACAGCAACAGCTCAAGTGAAACTTTTTGAAGGTACTAAAGACTCTACTATAAATTGAAAAAATATAACAGAGTATATAACTAGAAAAGATTTATTTGATACAATTTTTTCTCCTTTAAAGTTATGTAAAGCTAAAGATGGTTTTTTCTTTGAAGTAAAAGTAACTTGATCTGGAATATCAGCTCAAGCACAAGCTATAAAACATGGATTATCTAAGATTTTAGCTTGAAAACAAGAGACTTTTAAAAAGATTTTAAAATCTGCTTGAATGTTGACTAGAGATTCAAGAATTGTTGAAAGAAAGAAACCAGGGTTACACAAAGCGAGAAAAGCAACTCAATGGTCTAAACGTTAATTATTTCCGTTTTACCTTGATGATTTTCTTATATTAATAATAAACAGTTCTATTTATAGATGTTTTCAATTATTAATTATTAATTATTAATTTTATACAGATGCCTACTATTAATCAATTAGTTAAAAAAAGTAGAAAAGATAAAGTAACAAAAAGTAAAGCTCCAGCATTACAAGTTACTAAAAATTCTATTTTATGAGTTATAAATACTTCTAGGAAAGGTAATCCTTTAAAAAGATGAGTTTGTACAAAAGTTACAACTATGACTCCTAAAAAACCAAATTCGGCTCTTAGAAAAGTAGCTAAAGTAAGACTTACAAATTGATATGAAGTAAATGCTTATATAGGTTGAGAATGACATAATCTTCAAGAACATTCTGTTGTTAATATAAGAGGATGAAGAGTTAAAGATTTACCATGAGTAAGATACCATATCGTAAGATGATTACTTGATTGTGAATGAGTAAAAAACAGAAATCAATGAAGAAGTCTATATGGAGCTAAAAGACCAAAAGCTAAAAAATAAAAACAAAAAAACTAAAAAAATGTAAAAGAATGATAAGATTTGTATTTTAAATTGAGTATAGAAATGAGATGTATGGTGTATACATTGAATGAGAAACGGAGATTTAAAATGTAAATATTGAAATTATTTTACATTTTACTCGGAAGTAAGTTGCAATTACTGAATACACGAGATAAATAATTTTAATTGTTAAATATATAAAAATGACTAAAACAGATAATTTGCAAGAAAAATTCACAAACTATATAATGTTTTCTGGAAAAAAGAGTATTGCATTAGAATTAATGGAAAAAACTTTTGAAGAAATAAAAAATAAATGACAAAAAGATCCTAAGGCTATATTTATCAAAGCTTTGGAAAATGTAATGCCAAAAATCGAAGTAAGACCAAAAAGAGTTTGAGGTTCTATATTTCAAGTTCCTCAAGAAGTAAAACCAAACAGACAATTGTTTTTAGCATCTAAATGGATTATAACAGCAGCTAGAAATAAAAAATGAGGATCATTTGTTAAATTTTTATCAAATGAATTAATAGATGCAGCTAATGAAACATGAGATTCTGTAAAAAAGAAATTAGATGTATACAAAATGGCTGAAGCAAATAAAGCATTTGCAAGATTTGCTAACAAATAAAACAATCTGTGATTGTTAAACAATAACTTAAACTTTTTAACTTTTAACTAAATTTAGTATGGCTCACAAGAAGGCTCAGTGATCTACTACCAATGGTAGAGATTCCCAAGCAAAAAGACTTGGTGTGAAAATTTACGGTTGACAAAAAGCAATATCATGAAACATAATTATAAGACAAAAAGGTAATAAATTTTGGCCAGCAGAATGAGTTTCAGAGTGACATGATTTTACTTTGTTTGCTACAAAAGAAGGTACAGTAAGATTTTTCCAAAAGAAAAATAAAAAATTTGATGGAAGAATTTACGTAAATACTTATGTAACTGTTGATTAATAATAATTAATTATCTAAAAACATATAATTTTAAAATTATATGTTTTTTTAGTTTAAGTGATTAGATATAATTCTAACTAGGAAAAAAGAACTGATAAATTTAATTATCAGTTCTTTTTATATAATATAAATATATTTATTTTATAATAATACAATTAGTACCACATGAAGTAAAAGCACCAGTTGTTACAGCTGTAGTTCAAGATCAAGAGCTATTAGTTCATACCTCTATTCATACCTCTAATCTTTTATCATTATTTCAATTATCTTTAGCATTAGCTGCTTTTCCAGCAACATTTCAAGAAGCTTCAAATCAAGTTGAAACTTCATATTCTTGACCAGTTAGTGAATTATTATCTGGTCATACAAAATAACTATAATCAAGAAAACTACTAGCAGCTTGTCATGATTTTGGATCTCTTGGTAATGCAGCCATATACATTAATACTCAAGTTGTAGTCCAAGAACCAGAAAGAGCTGGAGGATATTCAGATGCATCTTGATAATATTGTTCTACAGATCATCTTAAAGCTTCTAGAGAACTTATTCTTGTAGCATCTCTTCATTTTTGTATTTGACTAGTATAAACAGAAACTGCTCAAGTAGCAAGGATACCAATTATTGTTATTACAACTAGTAACTCTATAAGAGTAAAGGCTTTTTTTGAAACTATTTCCATAATTAATATTTAAAAAAATAATATAGTAATTATAAGTATATATAAAAATACAAAAAACAAAATAATTTATAATTATTAAACTTGACTTATCTATTTATTATAACTTTATATATAAAAACAAATATGGCGCTGTAAAGTCTTTTTAGTCTATTTATTTTCTGAGGTCACGTAAAAAGTCTATATAACCACTCTAATCATAGATATCTCCATATTTTTGGTGCTCTTTTTTGAAATCCTATTATATAATCAAAACTTGATCAAATTCAGGTTCATATTTTTATATTTTTGCATTTTCACATTATTTCAAGTATAGATTGTTCTTGTTTTTTCATTCATAAAGTAGAGAATAGTACCTTACTATCACTATTTTTTATATTTTCTATTATTTCTTCTTTTTTTGATTCATCATAGATTATATAATCAAAGTTTAGGTTTGTGTAAATTTGTTTTAATCTTTCAGCAAAAATTTCCTGACTAGCTACTTTTTGTTCATCATTTGGATTATATAAATCAATAATTGTGATTTTTATATTTTCTTTATTTGCAAATTTAAGTAAATCAATAGTCAAATCACTTCAGCAGATTTTATCTCCATATTTTGCATAGATATATTTTTTTCTAAAAATCACATTAAAAACAAAGTATGGTAGAAATACAAAAGATAAAATACTAAAGATTAAAGAATTTGGATATATTGCTTTTAAGTCAATTATTTGGTAAGCAATAAATAATCAAGTTCAATCAGGCAATAAATAATCAGCTTTTAATAATATATCTTTAAATTCTCCATCTTCTAGTGTTTTTAAGATTATTTCAGGATTTGGAGTAAATATAATAGATTTTTTATTTAGGCTAGTTATATCATCAAAGAAATCTTTATAAGATAGTTTATTTAAAGGAATTCATAGAATTTGCATATTTTTTGTTGGTTATATTTTTATTTATTATAAAAATTAATCTCTAAAATCAAAATTAAAAACTTGTAAAAAAACGTAAAAAACTTATATTTTAAAATATAAGTTTTTATTTTGTAACACAAATTATGAGTTTAGATATAAAAATGGATAATTCTTGGTTAGAAGTGTTGAAAGATGAATTTGAAAAAGATTATTTTAAAGAAATAAAAAAACAACTTGCAACTGATGAAGAATCGTGAACTACAATTTATCCAAAACAATCAAATATATTTAATGCTTTTAATTATACTCCATTTGATAAAGTAGAGGTAGTTTTGCTTGGTCAAGATCCATATCATGGTCCAAATCAAGCTCATTGACTTTGTTTTTCAGTAGAAGATTCTGTAAAATTACCACCATCACTTAAAAACATATTTAAAGAACTTAAAGAAGATATCTGATTAGAAATTCCACAAAGATGAAATCTAGAAAAATGGACTCATGAAGGAGTTTTTATGATGAATGCAATATTGACTGTAAAAGCATGATTACCAGCAAGTCATTCCAAAATATGATGGGAAAAGTTTACTGATAAAGTTATAAAAACGATTTCAGATAAAAAAGAATGAGTTGTATTTATATTGTGGTGAAATTTTGCAAAAAATAAAAAATGCTTAATAGATACTACTAAACATTTTATAATTGAATCAGCTCATCCTTCACCATTTTCAGCATATAATTGATTTTTTTGAAGTCATCCATTTAGTAAAACTAATGAGATACTAAAAAAATTATGAAAAAAAGAAATTGACTGGAAGTTATAGTTCTTGTCATTCTAAACTTTTCTGTCATTCCGGACTTAATCCAGAATCTCTAGCAAGGTAAAACATATTTAGTAAACTAATGATTCAAAAGAGTCTACTGCAAGTAATAATGAGTTCATAGATTCCGGATCAAGTCCGGAATGACAGGGTGTCAAGGATGACAGTATTTATTCTATTTACTCAAACACATCATTTTGATGTCCAAATATATAATCTGCTGATTTTCATTTAAATTTCCATGACCAAGACATATAATCAACTAAATCATAACTTCAAATTTTTCATAAATTATAAGGGTTTTCAGTTATAGAAACATCAAGGTGATAATCAGTATATCAATCATCAGGAACTCAAGTTATTCATATATTTCAAACATAATCTCATTTATTTATCATTGTTCATTCTTTTAGAGAATCAACAATTTTATCAAGATGAGCATACATAACAACTTCTCATTTCATAGTTTTTATCCAAACTTGGTTTCATCTCAATAGATCTAAATTTCTCATTTTATCTTCATTTGATAAATTTTTTCATTTTCTTAAATTTGAAAAGTCAGTTTTATCCCAATTTTTCACAAGTCTAATAACTATACCCTTGTCAAGTGCTACAACTTTTGTTCAAAATGGAGCATCAATATCCCAAGAATGATGAATTCAGTCAGTTGTTGAAGCTCTATATGGTCTTAAAGCATTTGGGATTTTTGATAGTTTTTTTGTTGGTAGTTTATATCATGGTACCGGATTAGAGTATTTTAATTCTCTTTTTTCTAAAATTATTTTTACTATTTCTCATTTATAAACAAGTTCTTCATAGATTCTTTTTTTGTTTGAAAAATTGTATTTATCATTAAGTAGATTATTTTTGTATGTAGTAAAAATTTTTAATCAGTCTGATTTTTTTGTAGCAGAATTTGATATATTTTTTAGTTCTTTTGAAGAGTAATCAAGTAATAGAGTATAAATTTTAGAATCTGAAATTAAATTCACTTCAGTCTCATTTAAAATTCCCAAGCTTGATTTTAGAAAAAAGATATTATTTGAACAATTCTTATCCAATACAGATAATTCAAATAAATATAAATCATCTTTTTTTATAATAAATTTTGTTGCTGTTTTACAAGCTGATTGAAAATAAGCATTACTTAAATCAGAACTACTTTTATAAACAAAAAGACTTTTATTTAATGTGTCTGAATTAGGATAGATATTATTTGATAATTTGTATACTAGCTTTACATCTTGCATAAAAATACTAGCTCAGAATGTTGTAAAGAAAGATAGTCAGGCAATTAATAATATTATTAATAAAGAAAAATATTTTATAAACGAGGATTTTTTCACTTTTTTTGTATTATTTAATAATTTCAGAAGGCATTGTAAACGATCAAGTCTCAATTATTCTTCCAGGGTAAGTAGATGTATTTATTCATAGTTTCGCATTGTCGCCAATTATACATCAAAATTTTCTAAGTCAACTTTCAGTTAAAATTCATTTAACAGGAATTTTAATATTTTTTTTATCATGTCTTAGATTAGCGCTTATAAAACCTCATCATATATTTACATTATTTCAAATAACAGAATCTCAAATATAACTAAGATGAGCAACGTTTGTATTATCTCAGATAGAGGTATTTTTTATTTCACATGCATTTCATATTTTACAATTATCTCATATTACAGTATTTCATCTTATATAGATATTTGGTCAAATAATAGTGTTTTCTCATATATAAACATTTCATTCTATATAAGTTCAAGATTTTAATAAAGCTCACTTAGAAAGCTTTATAATTCACTTTATTTTTACATTTTCTTCTATTGTTCATTCAAGTTCAGAAGTAGTTAGTTTATTTAAAAAACAAGAATTAGCCTCAAGTATATCCCAAGGATAAGATACATCTATAAATTCTCATTTTATTTTTTTTAATTTAAAAGAAAATTTCGATATAAAAGTATTTAATGCTTCAGTAATTTCAATTTCACATCTTTTTGATAATTTAACATCCTTAAGATATGTAATAATTTTATCATTTACTTTATAAACTCATAAATTAGCTAAATCTCATACATAATTTTCAGGTTTTTCTACTATTTCTACAACTTCATCGTTTTTGTTTAGTTTAAAAATTCAGTATCTTTCAGGATTAGCTACTTTTTTAACCAGACAACCATATCAATCCAGTTTAGATAATCTAAGCAGATCTTTATCGTCAAAAATACTATCTCAATTTAAAATTAAAAAATCTCATTTTATATTTAAATTTTTGATTGCTGCTCAAGTTCATTTTTCTTCTCACTGTTCTATATATGTAATTTTTATATTTTTGTATTTATCTTTAAAAAGATTTCTAAATAAAGATTGTTTATATTTTACTACTATTATAAATTCATCTACATATCAAGCTAATGAATCTAGCGTGTATTCAATAATAGGTTTTCAGAAAATTTTGATAAGTGGTTTTGGTATAGTGTCAGTAAATGGTCTAAGTCTAGAACCTTCTCAAGCTGCCAGTATAACTGCTTTCATAATAAATATTTTTAGATGATAGATTTTTTATCTATACTATTCTATGTTTTTTTGTAAAAATTCAAGTTTTTTTCGCTTTTTTATAGAAAAACAATTAAAATATATATAAAAGTTTTTGTCAATCCAAAATACAAAAAATATTTGATAAACACTAATAAAGCCCTAAAATTTTATTACTTAAATCTAAAAATTAGATATGCTTACAACAAGTTACAAGCAAGTTCAGAATGACAATTAATTAACAAACAAAAAATTATTTTAATATGCTAACAATAACTTATGAAAAATACAAAAATCAACTGTCATTGCGAGAGTAACGAATCAATCCAGAAATCGTGAAATAACATAGTGAATGGATTGCTTCATAAAAATTCGC
>DHWA01000044.1 GCA_002412935.1 Patescibacteria group bacterium UBA5194
GAATTCGGGAAATGTTTTTTTTTAAATTTTCATTATATCTACTTCCTTCTTTTTAAACATTTCATCTACTTGTTTATTTGCATCATCAACTAATTTTTGTAAATCTCTCTCATAATCTTTTGCAATATCTTCACTTATTTCTTTATCCTCTTCTGCTTGAGAAATAAATTTATGAGAGTCTGCTCTCGCATTTCTCACTCCGACCTTTGCTTCTTCTGTCATATTTTTTGCTATTTTTACTGTTTCTCTCCTCCTTTCTTCTGTTAATGGTGGTACTTTTATCATTATACCATCTGCATTAGTTTGAGGATTTAATCATAAATTTTCTTCTGTAATTGCTTTTGCTATCTTGTGAATCAAAGTTCTATCCCAAGGTTGAATAGAAATAGTTTGAGAATCAAGTAGTGTCAGAGATGCTACATTTTTAATAGGGCCAAAACTTCCATATTGTTCAACCAATATCCCCTCAACCATTGCTGGATTTGCTCTACCAACTTGTAGCTTAGAAAATTCAGTTTCAAGATGAGTTACAGCTTTTTTAATTCATTCACTAGCTTTCTCTAACATAATATTAAGTTAAAAGATAAAAGAATAAAGATAAATGGTAAAAGGTAATTTAAAAAAAATAATTATTTAATTTTTTACTTTTTCCTTTACCTTTTCTACTGAACATAGTATATTATTTTTTTTATAAAATCAAACTTGTTTTAAACAATTTTTTATATAAAATATAAACATTAATTTTTCAGTCTATTTGACTGATGACTGATAACTCCTAACTATTAACTCTATATGAAAATACTTGAATTAAAAAATGTAACAAAATATCTAAACTGAAATAAAATATTATCTGAAGTTAGTTTTGAAGTTGAAAAATGAGATATCTATTGATTTTTATGACCAAATTGAGCGTGAAAAACAACAACAATGAAATGTATTTTAGGCCTTATAGAACCTGAAGAGTGAGAAATCAAGATTTTTTGAGAAAATTGATTATCTATAAAATCAAAAGAAAAAATCTGATTTATGCCCGAAAATACTTACCTTTACAGACATTTAACTTGAGTAGAATTCCTGAGATTTAACGGTAGATTCTTTGATATTAAAAATGAAGAATTAGAAAAAAGAATAGAAAAATTACTAAAAAAAGTGTGACTTGAAAACGCTTGAAATAAGAGATTAAGTGATTACAGTAAATGAATGCTTCAAAGAATCTGACTTGCTCAATCAATAATAAATGACCCTAAACTTCTATTTTTAGATGAACCTATGAGTTGACTTGACCCAATAGGTAGAAAGATGATAAAAGACCTACTTTTAGAACTAAAAGAAGATTGAACTACTATTTTTTTTAACACTCATATACTTGCAGATGCCGAAAGTATGTGTAACAAGATAAGTATAATTCACAAATGAAAAATAATTGTTGAATCAAAAAAAGTTAAAGATATAGAAGAAGATCTAGAAAAATTCTTCATACACAATATAGAAAAATCTGAGTAATCTTTAAATAAAAAAAATGAAATGTTTTCACATTTCATTTTTTTTATTTTCTTTTATCAATATTCTTTCCTCTTCATTTTAGTTCCAAAACAATAGGAGTTCCGAAAAATCCGAAAGTATCTCTTATACGATTTTCCAAATATCTCTTATATGAAAAATGAAAATGATCTGGATTATTTACTGTGATTACAAATTTTGGAGGATTAGTATCAACTTGACTACCATAATATATCTTTGGATTATGAGATTTTTTATTTCAACTAGGAGCATGTTTTAAAACAACTTGAGCAATAAACTCATTGAAGATAGATGTTTTAACTCTCTTTTTTCTTTCTTTATCTATTCAAATAGCACTATCCAAAATCTCATTAACTCTCTTTTTTTCAGTCGCTGAAGTAAAAATAGTAGATACCCAAGGTAAAAAATCCATTTTTTCCTTTAGATATGATATATATTTATCCATTATCTTATCTTTATCTATTCCAGGTTTTGCCAGTACTTTATCCCATTTATTTAAAACTATTATAAGTCATTTATTTTCTTCTAAACTTCTACTAACTATAGATAAATCTTGTCAAACAACTCATTCAAAAGCATCTACAACAATAACTACTATATCAGCTCTAGTTATAGCTCTTTCAGTTCTCATAATTGACCAGTTTTCTATATTTCTAGTTCAAACCTTACTAAGCCTTCTTATTCAAGCTGTATCAATAAGTATAAAATTTTGTTCATTATAAGTAAACTTAGTATCTATACTATCTCTTGTAGTTCAAGCCATATCTTTAACCATTACTCTGTCTTTTCATACGAGAGCATTGATTATACTTGATTTCCCTACATTTGGTCTTCCTATAATTGCAAGTTTTATATAACTATCATCAACTTCTTCTTCTATATAATTAAGTCATTTACTAGTTAAAAAATCTGCTACATATTTTTTTACCTCATATATTCATCTATTATGAGAAACTGAAACTGGGAAAAATTCTTTATATCATCAAGTTCAAGCCAAACCATAAGATTCCATTATTTTCTTTTCATTATCAGCTTTATTTGCAACCAAAATAACTTCTTTTACTTTTTTACTTTTAAGTAATTTTAAAATTCTTTCATCAAGTTCAGTAAATCTGTCATATTCTAAAAGCCATATAAGCAAATCACTTTCTTCAATAGTTCTTGCTGTTCTATCAATTATATCTTTTGCTATTTCCTCATTTGTACTAGAAAAATCAAGTCATCCTGAATCTGATAATATATATGTTAAATTGTTATCATTATCTCTAAATTCAAACTCTGAAATATCTCTAGTAGTACCAGGTTCATCCGCAACTATAGCTATCTTATGTCCTGTATACATATTGAAAAAACTTGATTTTCCCACATTTGGTCTTCCTATTATCGTAACTTTTGCTAACACTTTTTTATATATAAATAAATAAATCTCTCAAATTATACAGATTTATCAGAAAATGCAATTTTATTGCAAATATAAAAAATATATGTTAATATTTTTATATATAATTTAATTTCTAAAAGTAAAATTATGGAAAATCCAGAATTACCAAAAAATTGAACAATTTATAACTTTGATAGTATTCCTGATGATGATATTAAAAGTACTCAAGAAATTACAAATTGAAAAGTTGAAAAAGAAATTCCTCACATATATCCAGATAAGGAAAAAATAAAATATGTTATTAACAATGAAACAAAAAATTCATTGGCAGAATTATCTAAAGAATTCTTTAATAAAATTGGTAATATATTAAATAAAGATAATCAAGAAATCCAAACTCCTCCGTATTATCTTCCCTCACAAAAAACATATGAAGATAGAGTAGAAAATACAAATAATGCTATACAAGCAGAAGCTGAAAGTCCTGAATGATATACTCCACCTTCAGATACAACATCAGATAATGATTGAAATAAATCAGAAAAAAAGAAAAAAAGAAAACCAATAGGTGATACTGAAATAGCTTCTAATTAATAAACTAAAAACAAAAACACCAATCTAAAATAGATTGGTGTTTTTGTTTTATTTATTATTTCATTCTCTAAAATACCGATACAAAATAATTATAACAAATGCTGTACTTCAAAATATTGAAGAAAGAACAAATATTGAATTATCTTGAAATGGTGTTTTTACATTCATCCCATAAAAACTAGTAATTAACATCATCGGAAATGTATAAGTTGATACAACAGTAAGAATTTTAATAACTGAATTTGTTCTTATATCAATTATAGTCTTATATGAAACTTCAATAGATCCAATATATTCATCAAGTAAAATTATCTCATTAACTATTTGACTCAATTTATCTTCTAAATCCTCGAAATACTCTTCAATCTTTCATGCAAATAACTTATTCATATTAAACTCCAGCTGATTTAATACAGTAATTTGAGGTTTAAACATATTCTTTAACATCATTATATTTCTCTTTTTAATCATTATATCTTTTACTAGAGAAGATGAAGCTCAAGAAAAAACATTTCTTTCTATAACTTTTACATCCATAGTAATCCTCTCTGCAACTCTAAATACTTTTTCAAGCATAGACTGAATAATTTCATAAAGCACATATCAAGAAGAAATTTTCATCTTATTATTTTCATCTATATCCAACTTTTTATATTGTTCAAAAATCTTATCTATATGATTTCATGGATAATTTCTAAAAGTAAGTATATAGTTTTTTCATAAAAATATATTAAACTCATTTAATTCATAAATTTGACTCCTAGTATTATACTTAGGAAAATGAAGAGTTATAAACATATAATCATCATAGTAATCTATTCTGGCTCTCTGATTTTCTTCCAAACAGGCTTCTATATCTAATTCATGGAAATCATAATGTCTAACAACTGAAAGCAATTCAGCTTTAGTTACATTAACTCCATCTACCCATAAAATATTCTTTATATTTATTTGTCTAAGCATAGAAAAACACTTAATAATTAACTAAAGTTCTATCGGTTTTAATTCTATATGTAATTCATCTAATTGACTTTGATCTATAATTGACGGAGCATTCATCATCACATCTTGAGCTCTTCCAGATTTTGGGAATGCATAAACCTCTCTTATATTAACTTCATCTGTAAGTATCATCATAACTCTATCCATCCCAATAGCAAATCAACCATGTGGCGGAACTCCATATTGAAATGCTTCATACATAGCCCCAAATTTATCTACTACTTCTTGTTTATCTCTTCATACTATTCCAAAAGCTCTAACTAGACTTTCTATATCATGATTTCTTATAGATCCAGAAAGTATCTCGTATCAATTACAAGCTAAATCATATTGTATTGCTTTTATATTTAATAAATCTTGTCTTTCAAATGCTTCAACTCATCCGTGAGGCATAGAAAATGGATTATGACAAAAATCTAATTTTCCCGTTACTGAATCTTGTTCAAACATAGGAAAATCTACAATCCAAGCAAAAGATATTTTATTGTTATCAGCAAGATTAAATTTATCTCTTAGAGCAAGTCTAACTACACTTAAAACTGAAACCGCTCTTTTAAATTCATTTGCTGAGAAAAATATTATATCTCAAGTTTTTGGTTTAAGTCTAGCTTCCATTTCTTTGATTTCTTCTTCACTGAAAAATTTTAAAATTGGTGATTTTGGTCATTCTACTGCATCATATATTATATAAGCTAATCATTTTGCACCTGCTTTTATAGCTACTTGTGTAAGATCATCTATATCTTTTCTACTCATTGATTGTCATTCTAATTTGATTGCTTTTATAACTCCTGATGTATCATAAATATTTTTAAATACTGAAAAACTACTATTTGCAAATATATCAGTTAAATCAACAAATTTCATTCCAAATCTTAAATCAGGTTTATCACTTCAATAATTTTCAAGTGCTTCATCATAACTGATTATCTCAAAATCCCCAATTATTTCTTTGTCACTAACTCATGCAACTACATCTCTTAAATATGATTCAACAACTTTGAAAACATCATCTTGTTCTACAAAACTCATCTCACAGTCAATTTGATAAAATTCACAACTATGTCTATCTGCTCTAGGATCTTCATCTCTAAAACAAGGAGCAACTTGAAAATATTTATCAATTCACCCAACCATAAGCAATTGTTTGTATTGTTGTGGAGCTTGTGGTAATGCATAAAATTTACCTGGATTTAATCTCGAAGGAATCAAGAAATCTCTTGCTCATTCTGGACTTGAAACTGTAAAAATAGGAGTTTGAACTTCTAAGAAATCTTTTTCTACAAACCAATTTCTTGTAAAATTAAGAAATTTAGATCTAAATTTAACATTATCAAGTACTTTTTTTCTTCTTAAGTCTATATATCTGTGTTTGTATCTGATTTCTTCATTGGCAGTATCACTAAAATCATCCAATTCAAAAGGAGGAGTTTTTGATTTTGATAATAATCTAGTTTTATAGATAATTACTTCTACTTCTCAAGTTTTTAGATTTTTATTACTTTGTCAATCAGGTCTTGGTCTAACTTTTCAAGTAACTTGTATAACAAATTCACTTCTAAAATCATTAGCTTCAAGCCATGCTTGTTTATCATCTTCTGGATCAAAAACTATTTGAGTCAATCCATATCTATCTCTCAAATCTATAAATATAATTCCCCCATGATCTCTTCTGTTACTTACCCACCCACAAAGGGTTACTTCTTGTCATTTATTCTCTAAAGTTAATTCGTTACATGTAATTGTTCTTAGCATAATTTTATAATAAAAATAAACATATTTGATACTAATTAAAGTATGATTATATGATTATATAAAAAATATAAATTTTTCAAATTTTATTTTACTTTTGCCCTGTTTCAAAATAGATTAATAAATAAAAAAAATCTTTTAAATAAGTTTTTTGTTTATTAAAAAGATTGTGTTATTTTTAAGAGAGTTCAAAGAGAGAAATAGTCGAATCTATTTTTCAATAAGACGAAGTGGTAAAGCAAAAGATCAAATATGATTATAATCAATAGCAGAATTATCAGAATTAAAAATCAAATACTCAGCTCAATTTTCATATTCCTTAGACCAGTACATACCAAAATGCCCCTCACCATTCATAAACTCATCAGAACGATGATAACAACCAGTAAAGGAAAGTCATAATACTTTTTGTAAAAATTCCGATTTATTTTTATTATCTCACGGAAGAAAATCTAAATATTTTTTCCAATCTGGAATTTTTCATTTTCATATATTTTGTTGTTTTTCTGCAGAAGCTCTATCAAATAATATATTTCATCTATAATCCAAAATATAGTTTTTTCTTGGTTTAGTTTTTTCATCTTCTGCTTTAAATGTATCTCATAATAATTCTATACGACCTCAATATAGAAAATTAAAATTTGATGAAAAATTTTCTTTATACCATTTTTTATTTAATGGACTATTATTAATCCATTCTTCAAATCACAACATTCTTGAATGATTTATGGCTTCTATATTACCGCAAGATAATATTTGATGAATATTATTATTAACATCTAAAACTCCTATTTTTTCAAATATGGGAGTTTGTTTATCTGGATCTGGTTTTTCTAAAGTTTCTCATTCTACAGTTCTTTTTTCGTTTAACATAAAAATTGTGTTAAAATGTAATTAATTATTAATATAAACATAATATTATATTTGTCAATATATTTTTGAGAGTATTTTTTCAAAATTGACTAAACAGAAAAAAAATATAAAATTAGAGAAATGTTAAAATTAACTAACATTTAGAATTTTAATACTTAATTTTATTAAATATGAGTTGTTGTGAAAATAATGAAAGTCTGTTTGGACAAGTGAAAATAGATATAGAAGCTCCAGGATTTAATTTACCTGCTTATGACCCTTTAACTGATGATGAAACTATTGTAAGTTCTGGAAGCCTTGCTTGAAAATGGATAGTTTTATTTTTCTATCCTGCTGATTTTACTTTTGTATGTCCTACAGAATTAAAAGATATGGCAGATGCTAGAGATATATTTGAAACTATCTGAGTTGAAGTACTAACTGTTTCTACTGATACTGTTTATTCTCATAGAGCCTGGGTAAAACACGAGAGATTGATGCAAAATTTCCCATACAAGATGCTATCTGACCACAATCTAGAAATAGCTGATGCATATAATGTACTTGATGAACAAACTTGAATTGCTGGAAGAGGTACTTTTGTAATTGATCCAGATGGAATAACTAGAGTTATCGAAATTACTTCAGGACCATTATGAAGAAATAGTGAAGAATTAATCAGAAAAATAGAAGCTCTACAACATATGAGAGCAAATCCAGGCATAGCTTGTCCAGCAAGATGGGTAAAGTGAAACACAACATTAACTCCATCAATCAAAATTGCTTGAGAAGTTTATGAAGCTTTGAATAAATAGAAATTAGAACATAGAACAGTACAAGGAAGATTCCCTTCTTCAAGGGAATGACAATTATATACAAAGGAAGTTTGCTTGAGAAAGTGAACTTCTTTTTTTACCGTCATTCCTGTGTAGACAGGAATCTATCAAATTATAAAAATCCTTTATTTTTTTATTTGATTTTTAAAAAAGTATAGATATATTATATACGGATTATATATTTTTAAAAATTAGTTTCTTGTTATTATGGCGAATTTGCCATAATTAAAATAATTTATTTATTAAAATAATTTTATCTATGAATCCACAAGTTAAAGTTCTATGAACTGAAATTAAAATTATAAAATTTGAAGATGATGATTTTATCAGTTTAACAGATATTGCTAAGCATAAATGAAATAAAAGTGAGCAAATTATTCAAAATTGGATGAGAAGTAGAAATACTATTGAGTTTTTATGACTATGGGAAAATCTGAATAATTCAAATTTTAAACACCTCGAATTCGAGGTGTTTAAAAAAGAAGCTTGATTAAATGCCTTTCTAATGAGTCCTAGAAAATGGATAGAATCAACATATGCAATTTGAATAATATCAAAATCGTGAAAATATTGATGAACATTTGCTCATAAAGATATTGCATTTGAATTTGCAAACTGGCTTTCTGTTGAATTTAGACTTTATTTTATCAAAGAATTTCAAAGACTAAAACAAGAAGAATTTAAAACTCTAGATTGGAGTGCAAAGAGATTTCTAACAAAAGTAAATTACAAAATTCATACTGATGCTATAAAAGAAAATCTAATACCAAAAGAACTTTCTAAAAATGAAATAAATTTTGTATATTCTGACGAAGCAGATATACTAAACAAAGCATTATTTGGGATAACAGCAAGAGAATGGAGAGAAAATAATACTTCAAAAAAGTGAAATATTCGAGATGAAGCCAATATAGAACAACTCATCATTTTAGCAAACCTAGAAAGTCTAAATGCAGAGTTTATAAAAATGTGAATCAAGCAACCCGAAAGACTAGAAACACTAAACAAGATTGCAATAACACAAATGAAATCTTTGATTAAATTAGATGTGGATAATAAGTTTAGTTGAGAAATAAATAAACGAGAGAAAAAGAAATTAAACTAAATTGTCATTGCGAGGAGGTACGACAAAGCAATCCATTCACTATATTGTTTCATGTTCTCTGGATTGCTTCGTACCTCGCAATGACATAATAATTAAAAATAATTTATTTATTAAAATTCACATATGAAAAAAATATTTATTCTATGAATAATTTTATCACTACTTTTATCAAGTTGTTCAATTGATTGGAATGATGAAAAAGATAAAAAAATTAGTGAATTAGAAAAGCAGATTCAAAATGATACTTTTAAGAAAAAACAAGAGTGTGAAAAATATAAAGATAAATTTGAAGATAAATTAGAAAAAAAATCTAAGGAAAGGGATTTGATATATGATCTTTATTATGAAAATTTAAATGAAATTTTTTACAGTAACTCAAAATCTTCTTGTTTTGCAGTAAGTAGCTTTAGTCAAGTAAAATTTGATAAAGAATCTTTAAATGAAGAATGATTTATAATTACAGATTTATTAACTTGAGATGTTACTAGATATACAAAAGATGATTTATTTAAATATTATTATCCTAAACTAAAAGAACTTAAATGAAAATAATCATCTAACCCAAAAACAAAATGCAAAACCTACAAAAAATCCTCCAAGATAAATTCAAATTAGAAGACTTCAGAGAATGACAACTCGAGATAATAGAAAGTATCATCGCAAAAAATGATACTCTCGTTTTTATGCCGACTTGATGAGGTAAATCGCTTACTTTTCAGTTCCCTGGAGTTATGCTTCCTGGACTTGTTATAATCATTTCCCCTCTTATTTCCTTGATGAAAGATCAAGTAGATAAACTAAATGAGCTAGGAATTAGAACCGAGTTTATAAATTCAAGTATTTCAGTTACAGACAAGAGATTCATACTAGATGAAATTAGTCAAAATATCCCTGATGAACCTGGATGTATCAAGTTTTTGTATATAGCTCCGGAGAGACTTCATGATGAACATTTTTTAAGAGTGATTAAAAATGTAGATATCTCACTAATAGCTATCGATGAAGCTCATTGTATAAGCCAATGGTGACATGATTTCAGACCAAGTTATATGAAGATAAAATGATTTATTGATGATTTAAAAAAACCTCACTTTCCAAATGAATATGAGGAATGAGGTTCTATTCCCTCGCCCTATGGGAGAGGGCTAGGGTGAGGGTTCCCTACTGTTGCACTAACTGCAACTGCCACAAAAAAAGTAAGAGAAGATATAGTTTTGAGACTTGGGCTTAAAAACTATAAAATGTATACTAAATGATTTGATAGAAAAAATCTAGTTTTTATAATAAGAGAGATAACAAAAAAAGAAGATAAACTCAACAAAGTAGTTGAAATAATCAATAAAACTCCACCTTATTGAATAATCTATTGTTCATCTATCAAAGCCGTGAAAGAAGTATATGAACACTTAAAACAAGAGTGAATAAATGCTTGAATTTATACCGGTGAAATGAAATCAACTCTTAGAGAATCTGAACAAAATAATTTTATGGATTCAGGTTATGATGTGATAGTCGCAACCAATGCTTTTGGTATGTGAATAGATAAAAAAGATATAAGATATGTAATTCACTATAACTTGCCTGGTAGTATAGAAAACTATTATCAAGAAGCTTGAAGAGCTTGAAGAGACTGAAAAGTAAGTTATTCTATTGTAATTGCCTCTTACCAAGACACGATTATACAAGAATTTTTTATAGAAAATGCTTATCCTTCAAAAGAAGATATACTTAAACTTTATGATTTTATTTACAAAGATTTCAAAATCAGAGAATGAGTTTGAAATCAAATACTTAGAACTTATGATCAATTAGCTAAAGAAAGTGGTTTAAAAAGTGGAATGAAAGTCTGAAGTATTATCAAGATATTTGAAAAATATGGAGTTATGAAAAGATGATTTGATGTAAACGAAGATACTGAAGATTTTAGATGAAGATGAATAACGACTACTTTATGAAAAAAAGAACATAAAGACATCCCTATTTTATGGGATCATCAAGATATTTTAAAAAATGAATCATATTTCAAACTTGAACAAATCAAGAAATTACTTTTCAAACCAGGTTGTAGAAAGAGATTTATACTAGAATATTTTGGCGACGAAGAAGATATAAAAAACCTATGAGATAATTGTGGGATATGTGATTATTGCATAGATAAAAAGAAACTTGTAAATTGAAATTTTAAAGAAATAGTAAAAACTGCAGTGTATTTTATAGTTTTGGAATTTATTAAAAGATTTGATAATAGATTTTGAGGTAATATATTGGCTTCAATACTTGTTTGAAGTAAAGAGAAAAAAATCACTGACTGGGATTTAGATCTAGACAAAGATTATGCAATTTTAGAAGAATACAACAAAGATATAATCGTATCTGTTTTTGAAGTACTTATAAATTCTTGATTTTTATACAAATCAGCCTGACAATATCCAAAAATATGATTAACAGAAAGATGAAGATTAGCTATTTTTAATAACAATATATTACTTGAAGAAATAGACGATTTACAATCAAGCCTATTTATGAAAGCCAGTAAATATCTAGATAAAGCCAAAGAAGAAAAAACAAAGAAAATAAAAAAACTTAAAGAGATAACAAAAGTAGAGAAAATAGATACATACACTCAGACACTAGAATTGTACACAAAATGACTTTCAATTGATGAGATAACAAAACAAAGAGAACTAACAAAACAAACAATAGAATGACATATTATCTGACTTTATAGTTACTGAAAAATCCCATTAAATGAAGTTATGAAACTCTCAGAATTAGAAAAATTGAAATTTATAAAAGAGTTTTTATTGACTTCAAAATTGGAATTAAATAAACTCTGAGAAATAAAAACTGAGTTAAATAAAGAAAACAAAGATATAAATTATGTCGATATAAAACTCGCTCTAGCAATGATAGACAAGAAGGATTTGTAGAAAAATTTGTTATTTGATGATTTTTATTTATAATTTAGCAGATTTTTCTTTTTTGCTCCCATAGTTCAGTTGGAAGAACGCTAGGCCGCGGACCTAGAGGTCGTGGGTTCGAATCCTGCTGGGAGCACCAAAATATAATTTTATCGTTTTTGGTATCAGTATTTGTTTTACTGATGCCATTTTTTATTAGTTCTAACGAAGATTTTTCTTGTATCATATCACTTGATAATTTTTCTATTGGTACAAAACAAAAAAAGGCTTCAATAAAATCTTTTCAATCTTTTATTATCCAGTTCCAACCAAGAGATCTAAGAATCTTTTTTTTGTTTGCAAACTTTAATGATTGAAATGAGTTTTTGCTTTAAATACAAAATTAAATACCTTCTCATTTGTTTCTATACTAATCCATCTTTCTTCATATATATTTGCTATTTATAATTTGCTATATCTATTTATATATACTTATTTGCATTTTTATATTCTTTATCACTTCAAAAATTGCCTAAAATTTTTGCAAAATAATAACTGATATGATAATATATATATTATTATTATTTAAAATAACAACCTATGCCAATTGAAAGCCAAAATACTCTTACTTCTTCTATGCCTAGTAATGAAGAAGATAAAATTGATAATTTATCATGAGACATTCTAAGAAAACATCAATACAGTCCTGAAGTTGATGATAATACAATTAAAGAAGCACTAAAAGGTGAAACTAGAAAATACAGTAAAGATGAGTTTAAAGCAGTAATTTCAGCAATAGAAAAAAAAATAAAAGTTATTAAAATGTTTGATGAAAAAAAATCTCCTATATTAGAAAGAATTTCGAAAATTCTTAAAGAAATATATGATGAAATTCCATTGACATATAATGAGAAAGAATTAAAAAGAGTAAAAGAACAAAATGATACCAATAGCAAAATTTTAGAGAATCCTGAATTTTCAAAATTCATAAAAGAAGATGTAGTTACCTTAACTTCAGATTGAATATTAATTTTTGATAGAACATATAACTTACCAGTCTTTAATTATGATAAATTATGAAACAATTTTATATCAGCATGATGAGACAATTTAATTGTTTTTTCTTATAATCAATTTAAAGATTATTTAGGAAATGTCGAAAAAGAAAGATAGTCCTACTGATTTAAGAAACATAAATAATGGAAAGTTTTTTATTTTTTCAAAATAATAAAAGATCTAGTGTAATTGATTTGTAAATCCACAATTTCTATATTAATTAAAACTTGTAGGTCATTTTCTTAACCTATCAACTTTTGTAAATAATATAATCTTATGAAAGTTAGTTACATCTCACTTTCCACCATAATTGAAATTAAAAACACCTCAAAAGGTGTTTTTATGTAAATTAGTAGAATTTATTAAATAAAAATTTTAAAAAATTATAATTTTTTTGTATAATAATATATTTTATGATAAAATTATAATACATTTTAATTTATAATTTATAATTTATGCAATTAGAACATAATAATAATAATGAAAATATTACACCTAAAAAAGATTTGGGTGAGGTAGATAATACTTCTTTTGAAAATAATAGAAGTAAATTATTTAGTATAAAAAAAGAAGAACAAAATGAAATGTTAACAGAAAAGTTAAATCAAAAAGATTTTGATTGAAATAATATGATAAATAATGAAGATAAAGTAAAAATTCAAGATATGCTTAAAGAAGGTTGATTAACAACTTACTGAGCTTTAACTTTAGTTATAGAAATGACTGACGAAAATAAAACTTTAGCACAAGTATATGAAAAAACTTTTGAAGAAAATGAAAAAAGATTTCTAACTCCAAAAAAACTACATAACCTGAGTTACACGAAAAATTAATGGATTATGATTTACATATGAAAGATGTTATTGAAACTACTTCAAAAATGTCTCCAAATGAATTAAAAGAATATTTAAATTATGCAATTTTAACAAATATTGAAAACAATAATTTACATGGACAATTTTATAAAAAAAGTCCCGAAATAAAAAAACTTTTAGAAGACAATAAATCATATTTAGTAAAATATACAGAAGATGAATTAAAACAAATACAATCTCAAGATTTTATTAATAAAGAAAAGGTGGGAAATGTTGATGGAACTAAATTATTAGAAGAAACAAAACAATTTCAAAAAACACAAATTGAAGCATTAACAAATAAATTAAATTATTTAAATAGTTTAACTTAAAACTTAAATTAATATATAAAAATAAATTAGATTATTAAAATAATCTAATTTATTTTTTTCACTTCCTCCAACAACTCTAAAAGTTAACACCCCTACTAACATCTTGGAAGTACTATACTCTCTAAATAAAAACATCTTTAAAGGTGTTTTTATTGTTATCATGCATTTTATGAGAATAGAACCTACTCTATCAATATTCTATCATTCAAAGCTTCAAGTTTTTCTTTTATTTGATATCATTGTAAATCAGGATATTTCTCTAGGATATCTTTTCAAGTAAGAAATTTTTTGTTTTTTAGAATTAAAAGAAACTCTTTATAAAAATTTTTTAATTTTATTATCAAATCTTGACTCGTTGGAATCCTTCATAAATGATCTGAAAATCAGATAACCATTAGATATTCAAAATATTTATGCATCATAAACTTCCTTGCTTTTAATACTCTCATTTCTGTGACTTTAAAAACTTTTAAGTGATTATTTATTAACCAAGAAATTATATCCTTTTGATCATTTGTAAATATAAATCTCTTTTGAATGTCATTAAATTTTTCTAATCAAATATGTTCATGATTTAAGTAATGTGAATTTCCATTATCACATTTTTCATATGTATCATATTTTCAAATATCATGTAACAACATAGTCCAATACAATGTGATTTTTTCAGTATTTTCAAAATACTTTATTTTATCATTTCAATTTTTATCGTATGTAGTAAATCATTTTTCAAAGATATTATTTAACTCCCCTATAGTCATCAATGTATGAGTCCAAACATCTCATTCTAAATGATACTTTGGTCATCATAGAGCTTTATCAAGGATATCAATTTCAGGAAAAAACAAAGCAAAAAATCAAATTTGTTTTAGATCTTTTAAAGCTTGTATATTATTTTTTAAAAGTAAAATCTTCTCAAATTCATCTTTTATTCTCTCTATGCTTATATTGTTTAACAAAGCTATATTATCTTTTAATATATCAAAATAATTATAGGAAGCTGCAGACAAATTGTAAGCATTTTTAAATCTTATAAATCTCAAAATCCTTAAAGCATCTTCATTTATCCTATCTGTAGGATTTCAAACAAACCTTATTATATTATTCTTTAAATCATCTATCCCATTTTCTGGATCTATAAATACTTTATTTTGAACATCAAAATAAATAGAATTGATAGTAAAATCTCTTCTTTTTGAATCTAAATATAAATCAGTAGTAAACTTCACTTCTACAGGTTTTCTATTATCCAAAATTCAAATATCTTCTCTAAAAGTTGTTATTTCAAAAACCTCTTTTCATTCTTTTACTATCAATGTACCATATTTTTTTCACACTTCTGCCACAACAAAAAGAACTTTTTCCATTTCTAGAGGAGTAGCATCAGTAGTCAAATCTATATCTCATTTATAATCTATTCATATAACTTTTGCTCTTATATATCATCAAACTATAAATAATTTTTTTCAGATTTGTTTTAATTTATTTGAGATTTTTATAACATTTTGCATTTATAAAAGAAAAACAATAAAAATTTAAAACAATTATACAAAAAATATACTTAAATTCAATAAAATACATCAATAATTTAAATTATTCTAGAAAAAAAAGACCGTGAGGTCTTATTTTCTATTGATATATTTTAAATCAAGCAAACACTGGAATATTCAATTTAGACTTCTCTTTTAAAGCATTATTCCATTTTTCTAATAACTTATATATATATTCGTCTGACATCTTTTTCTTATCAATAACAATTTCATTATATGTTTCATCTCAATTAGTTTTAACTAAAAATCACATCTTACCACTTTTGTTACCATAATTTAAAAATGATACAACATTATCTTTTAAATCTTTTGGAACATTTAAATTATTAATTAATTCTATACTTGCGTGTAAATATGGTACTACTTTGCTATCATAAAAGTTAATAATACTATTAACAGCAACACCAACTTCATCTAATAAATACTTTATTTGAAAATGTAGTTCTTTATAATCTAATTGATTTAATTCTCAAATAATTACATCAGCATATGCTTTTTCAAGTTGTTCTCTGGTTAAATTTTCTCTTTCAATAATTTTATTTAATCCACTAAAATCAGAAAAACTTTCTCTTAATTCTTTATCTTCTATTTCTGATATTTCTCAAAATCTTTTTAACATAAATATAATAATATCTTATAAAACTTATGTATATAATAAGTAATATTATTGTGTTGTCAACTTTTTTATGTAATATAATAAAAATAATCACCCCTAAATCTTTTGCTTACTTCTCTAATTCAAAAGTAAAACTAAATTGGTTTTAAAGTGATTCTAAATTACTAATTTTTAATTATAAAACTATTCTTATTTTTTACATAATCAATTTACTAAATCAAATATTTTAATTACTTCGCTATATGGATCCTTATCTTTTAAATGTATTTTTCAAAAACTTGTATTTATATCTTCAACATTTTTAATTGCTAAACAAATATTATCTTCATTTAAAAAGTCAAAATCTCTTTTTCAAGTAAATTTATCATTTTGAGGAGTAAAAAATTTCTTTATTTCAATTAAATATTTATTTTTTCAACTTGATATACTATATTTTTTAAAATGAGATAAAATCCAATATTCAAAAGTCCAATTAGAAGGAATAAGATATATTCTTCTATCAATTTCTGAATATAAATTATCTATTTCAGATTTATTATAAATATCAATATCAAAAACTACAAAAGCTTTTTGCTCTATTTTAAATCAGTGAACTTTATCTTTACTTAAAGTTTCAATAATTTTTCTGTTTAATTTTCTTGTATTTTTAACCACTCATCACCTTTCTAAGTTTATAGTTTTTATTTTTAAATGAGGATTTTTATAAATTAATTTAACTTTCTCAAAATATTTTTCTTCACATTCTCATTCGAAAAATATATAAACAATAGGATGTAATAATTTATTTCAACTTACTCTAGTCATTTTACATATAGAAAGGTAATAAAGTAGAAATTCATCCAAAAGCTCCTAATTTATAAGCCTTTTTAATATCTGAATTGTTTCTTATTTGCATATCTTTAAAATCATCTAAAGAATAAGTTGATGTTGATCAAAAATTATCTTTTTCAGCAAACCATATTTGATCTTTTCTAAATAACTCTAAATCAAGTAAATCTAAATTATGAATATTAAAGAAAAACTGTGCTGTGCTATTTAAATTTGATTGATGAATAAACTTAATTAAATTTTCTAATAACAAAATATGTAAATGACTGTCTATTTCATCAATAAACAAGATTCAATTATTTTCAATTGTTTGTATAATTGGTCAAATTAATGAGAATAATCTTTTTGTTCATTCAGATTCCTGTAATGATAAATCAAATTTTTCCTCTCAATCAATTTTTCAATTCTTATATATTGGATGTGAAAAAAATGTTTTAACCTCAGTTATACTTGTTGGTCTACTTCAATTAATAAACAAATTTGATGGGATTTTTTCAATTTCATCTTTTCCTAATATTTTTTCTTCTTGAAATATATCTTTTATATTGATATCTGCATTTTTTAAAAAATCTAAAACAATTTGTTTATAATTATCATTGTTTTGTATCATTCCTATTGTTAATCAACTTAAATCCATTCAATTTAAGCAAAAGTTGAAATCCATAAAAAAATCAAGAATACTTTTTATTAACTGACTTTTTGTAGATATTCTATCAAATAATATTGATAATAAAGTTTGATTTCCTCTTGGAAAAATGTTTTCTAAATTATTTATATCATCTAAGTTAAATAATTTATCTTCAATTTTTATTTCATTAGTAAATCTATTAAAAATTTCTATTTTATTATTTCATGGAAAATAAGACAAAACTTCTTCTATTATTTGAGTTTCATTTAATTCAATTGAGTAACAAAATTTAATATCTTTAATCAAAAAATTGATTTCAAAAAATGTAGTTTCCTTTCTAAAAGTATTATCAAGCAAGAAAGACCTTATTCCTGTATTTCATCAAATTTTATAACTAAAAGAATTAAGACTTAATTCTTTTAGTGCAAGTAATCATTTAATAATATTAGTTTTTCAACTAGCATTTCATCAATAAAAAACAAGACTTTTAAGAATCCATAAATTATCTTCTTTCCCAAGTTTTTTTACTATTTTATTTTCGTTTAAAGTTTTTATCTTTTTGTTAGCTTCAAACGAAACAAATATTTCATCCTTAATAGAAAGAAAATTTTTTAATTTAAAATTTAATATCATATTATTACTATTATATGTTAATTTTACAAGATAATTATATACTATATTATATTAATTGCAAATATAAGTAAAAAATTTACATATGTAAATTTTTTACTTGATTTTTTAAATAAATGAATTTAATAATTAATGTAATATTTCTTAATAAACAAAAAATGAAAAATGCTAATAAAAAAGCTCTAGAAGAAAACTCCTAGAGCTAGCAAAACAAAAATATATATACTTTTGTTTTAAAACGGTAAACTGATTATATATATTTTTTAGAGTTTTCAAATCTTTTTTACTTTTTAAATTATATAATTATGTGAACTCGTAATCTAACTCCATGAACTCCTGCTCCTATATCTGGGCAATACCAACAAGTTTGACCTAGATGATGAACAAGTAATCGTCCAGAGGTAACAGTTTCTAGATGAGAAAGACTTCCTCCAACACCAGAAGCTTGATCAACTTTTATTCTTGTTGATAAAACTAGACACACTAGATAAAATTTAGAATCTTAAAAAACCAAAATTTAGAAAATTTTGGTTTTTTTCTTATCACAAATATAATAAACTTAATCTCCCCCCCTAATAAATCTATATATTTATTCCAATATCCATAATTTTTTATCAATGAACACCCCAAACTCCCCCACAAAATACAAAAACCAGAAATTCTCATCTTCTTTTTTTCATGATACTTATACAAATTGTACTTTTGAAAAGTGCGATTTTACAGAATGTGATTTACAATCTAGTACTTTTGAAAATTGCACATTTACTTCTTGTAATTTTTCTTTGACTAAAGTTGAAAATGTAATATTTTCTGATGTAAATTTTGTGAACTCAAAAATTTGTTGAATAGATTTTAGCTTGATTAATAGATTTAATGTATCAATGAATTTTATAAATTGTATCATAAGTTTTGCTAGTTTTTTTGATCTCTGAATGAAAAAAGCAAAGTTTACAAATTCAAAAATTACTGATACTCGTTTTATCAGAACTGAATTAAATGAGTCAGATTTCTGATGAACTGACTTAAAATGAACTATTTTCAATAGTTCAAATCTACAAAAAGCCAATTTTGTAAAAGCTTATAATTACTATATAGATCCAAATCTCAACAAACTAAAATGAACCAGATTTTCTCCATACGAAGCTCTTTCACTTCTTAGCTCTTATGAGATAATTATTGAGGAATAGAATAATATTTGCAATTTAAGTTTTTTGGGTAAAATAGATTTATTATCATTAACTACATCAATTATGAGAGAAAAAGATGCACAACACCTTGAATATAAATATTTTGTAAAAAAGGTTTTAACTGTAATTTGATTATTAATTCTCGTTTGGTTTTTGTATAATATTTCAAGTATCTTGGTATTACTAGTATTATCATTATTTTTATGTGTACTTTTTTCACCTTTTTTAAATAAACTAAATAAATGGAAAATAAATGATTTAATTTGAATACTATTGATATTTTTATGATTAATTCTTGTAGTTGCACTCATAATATTTTTGATAGTACCACTTATAGTAAACCAATTTCTTGTACTTGTAACTTGGATTACAGATGGAGCTAATAATCTTCTTGATATATATAATACATCTTGAATACATTGATTTTGATTACCTCCAATTGTTGAAAACTTTATAAATAGTTTAAACATAGAACAAGTACTAACACTAATAAAAGAAAATTCAACACAAATTTCTTCATTTTTATGATCAAACTTAAAGACTTTTATAACAAGTTGAGCTTGAGTTATATTTTCTGTTGGTTCTTGAGTATTTAACTTTGTTTTGTTATTTTTATTTACACTTTTTATAGTACTAGAAAGAAAAAATGTAAGACAAGTATTTTATGCTATATTACCTAAAAAATTATCTGAATATATTTTTGATAATGAAAAAGAAGTAACAAGTATATTAACAGTATGGTTAAAATGACAACTAATCTTAGGAATATATATGTTTTTATTAACTCTTACTTGATTACTCATATTAAAATTATTTTGAATTCATATCAATTGAATACTTTCTCTTGCTTTGATAGCTTTATTTATGGAATTCATTCCTTTCTTGTGAACTTTTATTTCAATGTTTTTAGCTTTGTCTATATCTCTATGAACTTGATTAAATGGCTTTATATGAGTATTGATAGTGTACTTAATTATCCAACAAATAGAATGAAATTTCTTAGTGCCATACATAATGGGAAAAACTCTATCTCTTTCACCTTTCATAGTTTTGATATCAATGATAATATGATGAGCTTTATTCTGAATAATCTGAGTTTTATTTACAATTCCAGTTATTTCAATTATTAAAGTATTTTTAAGACCTTACATAATAAAAAGAGAAAAAGAAAATAAATTTATAAAATAATAATTTACCCTTATATTACTCATATAATATAAGTATTAATATTTGCATAAAGATAAGTTTTAATTATAATTTTAATTATTATTATTATTCTTAATTTTCTAAAAATGAAAGATAAAAACATATATAATTCAATTAGAAAAAGAAAATTAATAGATCTAACTTTAACTGAAAAATTTTGAAAATCATTATATAAATCCAAAAAAGGGGTTACTTTAGTTGAGCTTATTGTTGTTATAACAATAATATCTATACTTGGAGCAATTGCCTTTATTTCTTTTCAATGATATTCAAGTAAAGCAAGAGATAGTGTAAGAATAAAAGATACTTCATCAATTAAAACAGCATTAGATATGTTTTACATGAAAACTAGCAAATATCCATTCCCATCTGATCCATTAAAAACTGTTACTTATTCTTGAGGAATAGCTTTTTATGAGGGAACATTTTGAGAATCTGCATTCAGACAAGTGCAAGTAATAAATAAATATTTGAAAGATCCTTTGTTTCAAGAGGTATATTATACATATTCTATTACCAATAATAAGAAGCAATATCAAATCTGATATATAACTGAAAATTCTATTACTCATACACTACCTATAATAAATACTACTTTTGCATCTTCTTATATTACTAAAATCAATTGAATTTACTCTTGAAGTATACTTGTATCAACAGGCTGAATTAAACTTGTATATACTACTCCTACCATTATTACTTCATATAATAGCTCAGGGACATATGATATTGAAAGTCTTTCTGGGACTTTTGTTATTAATTGATGAAGTATAAATATTCCTTTTTCTTACCTTGATTCCTTACCAAAACCACCAGCTTCAATTGATATTATATTTGCTGAACCAGATGGTATTATTATAACATGCCCTGATTGTATAGTATATCCTTAAATAATAATTCTCTCATTTCTATTTTTATAACACTTTATATATGAACACAGTAAAAAATAAATTCAATATATTTAGAATTTTATTATTAATATCTGGTTTCCTATTACTCGGTTGATATAATTCAGCATCTGCTGCTTTAGTATCTGTATCAGGTGCCATCTCTACAAATATTACTTGGGATGCAGCAAATACTTACCAAGTCACAAGTAGTATTACACTTAATGCCGGATATACTCTCACTATCCCTGCTGGTACATTTGTGAAGTTTAATCCAGGAACATCTATGATTGTTTATGGAAATCTCCAAGCAATTGGAACTGCCTTAAATCCAATATATTTTACATCAAGAGATGATGATAGTATTGGAGAAATAGTTACTGGAAGCGATGGAAACCCAGTAAGATGAGATTGGAGTAAAATTGATATGAGAACTTGATCTAGTAATTCTGTATTAGATCATGTTCTCATAAAATATCCTCAATATGGAATATATACTTATAATATTACAAATTTTACACTAAAAAATTCTACTATTACCGAAACCTTAACTTATGGAATATATTACAGTAGTGCTAACGGAATATCTACTGTTTCGGGAAATACTATTTCAAATGGAAGTGGATGAGGTATATATATTTATTATTGAGGTGCTCAAATAATAACCAATAATACTATTTTAAACAATATAGGAAAATGATTAGAATGTACCCAGCAAGCAACAGTGTTTACAGGAAATAGCCTTTCTGGAAATTGAAAACCATCAAAATTCTGTAATTTAGATCCTTTCCTTGAGTGAAATCCAACCAATACGACCTATTTAGATTCATGAAGTTATTATGAAATTTATAGTTTTAGTATAAATGAAACTACCTGAACTCTTCCAAAACTTTCATGACCAATTTTTCTTTATGTAGGGGGTCTTGATTTATGAAAAACACTTACTATTGCTCCTGGAAATATTCTTAGAATTAATAATGGTTCATCAATAACAATATACTGAAATCTACAAGCAATTGGTACGGTATCTGAACCAATTATATTTACAAGTCGTGATGATGATACTGCCGGTGGGCCAATCCCATGAATATCTGACTGAGTTCCAGTAAAATGAGATTGGAGTATGATTTATATGCGTGATTGAACTAGTGGTTCTGCATTTGAAAATGTAGTAATAAAATATCCTCAATATGGAATATTTACTGCTAATATTACAAATTTTACACTAAAAAATTCTACTATTACCGAAACCTTAACTTATGGAATATATTACAGTAGTGCTAACGGAATATCTACTGTTTCGGGAAATACTATTTCAAATGGAAGTGGATGAGGTATATATATTTATTATTGAGGTGCTCAGAAAATAATTAATAATACGATTGTAAAAAATACCTGAGTCTGAATCTCTCTATGAAATTCAACGTCTACGATCAAAAATAATATATCATATGGTAACAGTTATGGTATACAATGTACAGTTTCTGTTCCATTAACTATTACATATAATCTTTTCTACAATAATACCTCTGGAACTCAGAATGGAACTCTTTGTACTATCTGAGCAACAACAAATAAAACAACAGAAGATCCACTTTTTGTAGATTATACGAATAAAAATTATAGACTTCAATCTACTTCACCAGCTATAAATACATGAGATCCAACTATGTGAAACCATCCACTCTCTGGCGATCGCTATGATATCTGAGCATATGAATATTATATTGCTGGAGTAACAAGAATATCTGGAGCAACTATTAGTAATCCAGACTGAAAAACTCTTGAATATACTTGGTCATTTACTGGATGAGTTGATAAACCAGGTTTTATATGAGCATATACAGGAACAACCTCAGATATATCTAAAATTGTCTCTTGTAATTATACAATTAAGTATAAATGAGACTATCGTCTTAAACTTTCTCTTTCTGAGTCTGGTTCTATCGTGAAAGAAAGCGATTATTGATTTACTGTTCAGTAATAAAAAATTTATTTTTTATTTTAGTTTATTTTTATTAATATCTATATATGAAAACATTATTTGCATCTGTTCTTACTATAGTTTCTATTTTGTCTCTTACATCTTGTTCACAAAAAGATTCTACAAACTCTAAAACTACTAGTTCTAAGGTAGAAACTTCTGATATCAAAACAAAATATGTTTCTGAACTTGAAAAGAGCAAAATATTTACACCAGTTCCTATATCATATGATGATATAAGTAAAAAACTTAGTATTTGAAGTGTCATTGTTTCCGAAGGTTTTCCAGAATCTCTTTGAGAATTTATTGCTCCAACAAATGAAATAACTTATATAAATAGTTCTGCAACGAACCAATATTTTTTCGTTACAAAGAGCTCAAAACAAGATATTTTCTCTTATTATAGAAATCTTGGGATAAAGCTTGGGTGGACAGAAATAAAAAATCCTAATATAATAGATGATACTCGTATATTTTTTGAATTAGAAGAAAAAAATACAGTAGGTCCAGTTAAAAAAATAACTATTTCTACAAATATATCTATTCCTGAAAACCTTGCTCCATTAAAATTATCTTGATTGTATGTGGAGATAGTTAAAGAATAGAAACAAATCCTATTTCTATCTTAATAATCAATAAATTATAAAAAAACACTTTGTAATCTGCTTTGAAAAAATCAGAATAATACAAAGTATTTTTTTCTTAAAATATTATTTATAAATATTTTTTTAATTTTTCCTCAAATACTTAACTTCTACTCAATCTCAAACAAACTCAAATATATCTGATGTATTATTATTCCCTACCTGACCTGGTAATATCTCAACTATTTTTTTGTCTAAATAATAACTAAAAGCTTCTTTTATTTCTTCTTTTTTGTAAATTTCTTTTTCTCAGGAAGTATTTGCACTTGTTAGAAATATTGGTCAAACTTCTTTTATCAATTTCTTTTGTGCATCATTGTGAGCAATTCTAAGTGCTATTTTTTTGTACATATCTCTATTTTGAAATCAAACTCAATTTTCTGATTCATAATTTAACCAAAGAGATATTGGTCTTGAATCAGTTAATACAGTAAAAGGTTTACTATAATTTTTTAAAAACTCTATTTGCTTATCATTTAAAGTAGTATTTGTTTTTAACCAGTTAAAATCCAAAACCATAATAGCTAGAGGTTTTCAAAAACTTCTTTTTTTTATCTTGTATATTTTCTCATAATTTTTTATATCATCTAATGAACATGCTATTCAATAACAAGTATCAGTTGGGATTATGTATATCATAGTTTTTGTTTGTTAAAAATAATATTTTTTAAATTTTATTCTTATATATTATTGTGTCAATATATTTTGGGTTTTTCCTTACTTAATAATAAAATAATTTTGACATTTATCAATATTTAATTACTATATTATGAATTAAAAATATGCAGATTGTAACATCAAGTGC